>NZ_JAVJAN010000012.1:0-92510 GCF_031344075.1 Clostridium aquiflavi | reverse complement strand
CAGTAAATATGACAATACTCATTAAGGATTCTCAAAGTCCAATTACAATGCCACTTTACCTATTGCATATATCAACACGCATTTAAAACAAAGCCAAAAATAAAAATTATATAGATGATTTTAACATTTATTTGAATTATAAATATTGATAAAAAGAAGAAAATGTGAGATATTTAAAATAATATAATAAAGAAATTATTAGGTGATTTTATGCAAACAGAATATCAACTGTATAGAAGAAATGGTAAATTAGTATATATAAAGCAACCTGAATATGAAGAATTAGTTTTTACATCAAAATTATGGGATGATGAAGAAACAATGAAGGATATTGGGGGAGTATATAAATTTACGGAAAGTAAGTGGGAGAGTTTTTATAAAAAAATGGTATCTCCAACGGATGGAAGAAATTTTTATTGCCTTATATATACAGTTGAAGATGAACCTATTGGAGAAGTAAGTTTTCATGGATATGACCCTACAACAAAAATAGCTCGATCTAATATAAAAATTCATCATAAATATAGAAATATGGGATTTGGTGAAGAAGCTATGAGATTGATGCTTGAGTATTACTTCTTTGATTTTGCTGGAGAAATGATATTAGATAAAGTAGGAAATGAATATGCACGATCATTTGCAAATAAATTAGGTTTTCAAGAAAGTGGAACTTATCAAAAGGAAACAACATTTAAACTTGCTAAAAGTAATTTTTTTTATTTTAAAGATTTGAATGTAAAAAATGTTTCATTTATTGTATATGAAAATATAAATATAGCAAATTATACTTTAATTTGGGATATATTTAATGAAGTAAATATATTATCAAATAAGAAAATGTTTAATTTTGAAGTAATATCATTAACTGATAGGACTAATTACAGTAATAATTTAAAGTTGGAGTTAAATTCATCAAATTTTAGCATTTCAGATTCAAATATTATAATTTTACCAGATTCAATAAGTATAGAAAATATAATTCAAAATGAAAATATTATAAAAAGTATAGCAGAAGTATATAATCAATGTAATTATATATGCGCTATAGGGAATTCAATAGTAATATTAGAACAAATAAAATCTTTAACGGGTATGTCTATTCCTCATATTGAAAATTTAAATAAGTTAATAAAATCTGAAAATTTAAATAAGATGAAGATAGTTAATAAAAATTTTGTGGATAATGGAAAAGTAATGATTTCATCTAATCTAATGGGGACTATAGAAATGATTTTAGCCATAATATTTAAAGTTGTAGGAAAAGATTTAGTAAAGCAAATAGAGGATAAATTGGGAATCAAGTATATATATTAAAGTAGAAGTTTGATTAAATTTTACTAATATTGTACAATTATAAAAAAGCTTATTATAAAGGATTGATGTAAATGAGCTCTAAAAAAACTAAGATGATTAGTGTAATTGTTTTGGCGATTCTTAGTATAACTGTAATATTTGTAATGCATAAATTTATAGGAAGTGGATCTAAAGATATTAAATCTGCTAAAAGTTTTATAGAGAGATTACATGCAATAAATGCAATTGATGATGATGAGGATTTAAAAAATATAAAATATAAACGAGTAAAAACACTAGGCAATAAGAATAAGTTAATCTATAAAACTATAACAGCTAATTCCTTTGGAATAGATTTAGATAAAAATTATAATGTTATAGGTTTTGCTAATAAAGATATTAAAAAGGATAAATATGAAATATCATATTATGAAGCTAAAGAAAAGTCAAAAAAATATCTAGAGAATATATGCACTGAAGAGTTAACTTTTAGGGGAATAAAAAATGAAAAAGATACAGACAAGCTTCCTTATTATTCTTTTGTATATTTGAAATGTAAAAATGGTTATCCAATATATTCTGATGAAATAATAATATGCATAAATAAGTCTAATGGTTTGTTAGAAAATTACACTAATTCGTCAATTCAAAAAGAATGTAAAGATTTTGTAATAAATATATCGCAAGAAGAAGCAGAAAAAGAAGCATTAAATTTATTTGATAAATTAAATGACAATGGGGAAGTTGTTTATCCAACTGAACTAGCTTATGCTGAAAGAAAAGCAAAATGTGAAAAAAATTTAAGTTCTGAACTTTGTTATGTTGTTACAGTAAAAGGCAAAGATAAAAATGATGCAGAATTTACGAACAAATTTTTTATAACTACAGAATCTAAAGAAGTGATTAATGATATAAAATATGGAACAGAAAATTCAGTAGTGACTGATTAAATAAGAAGTATTCATTTGAAACAAGAGCAAATAAAAAATGTAATGATTAATTAATCATTACATTTTTTTATGTCTATATTCTAATTAAAGCTATTCCCATTCATCAACATTTGTTAATTCAGGTATAGATGAAGCCTTAAATACAGGTTCTTTTATTCCTGCTTTCTTTTGAGCTTTATAATCAGCTAATGCTTTAAATGCAAATTTACTAAGTAAAGTAATAGCAATCAAGTTTATTATAGCCATAAAACCCATAAATGTATCTGCTAAGTTCCAAACTATATTTAAATTAGCTATAGAACCAAAGAATACCATAGAAGCAACTGCTATTCTATAAATAATTAAATATATCTTTTTTTTGTTTAAAAATTCAATATTAGATTCTCCATAGTAGTAGTTACCAACTATAGAGCTAAATGCAAATAATAATATACAGATAGCTACAAATATACTTCCAAAGCCTCCTATTTGATAAGTTAAAGCATTTTGTGTTAATTGAATACCTGTTAACCCACCAGATAAATCTATATCTGAAAGTAATATTATAAAAGCAGTGCAACTACAAATAATTATTGTATCTGTGAAAACTCCAAGAGTTTGAATTAAACCTTGTTTAACTGGATGAGTTACATCAGCAGTTGCAGCGGCATTTGGAGCACTACCCATACCAGCTTCATTAGAGAATAAACCTCTCTTTATTCCAATAAGCATAGTTCCACCTAAAGTTCCTCCGATAGCTTGATTTAAACCAAAAGCATTTTCAATAATTAATGCAAACACTCTAGGGATATGATTGAAATTCTTAAATACTACAAATAATGATACAAATATATAAGCAACTGCCATTATAGGAACAATTATTTCAGATACTTTAGCAACTCTATGAACTCCACCAAAAATAACTACTAAAGTTAAAACAGTCAAGATAATTCCTACAGTAATTTGATTCACTCCAAAAGCTTCATTCATAGCTAGAGAAATAGTATTAGATTGAACAGAGTTGAATACTAGTCCAAAAGAGACTGTTATTAATATTGAGAATAAAACGCCCATCCATTTTTTATTTAGACCTTTTTCAATATAATAAGCAGGACCACCTCTAAAGTGACCATTTTTATCTTTAATTTTGTATATTTGAGCTAAAGTAGATTCAACAAAGCTTGAACCAGCTCCTATTAAAGCTATAACCCACATCCAAAATATTGCACCAGGTCCACCTATAGATATAGCGATGGCAATACCAGCTAGATTACCGGTTCCGACTCTTGATGCTGTACTTATACAAAAGGCTTGGAATGATGATACACTTCCTTTTTTTCGTTCCGATGTAACACCATCACCTAATAACCTAAACATTTCTTTTATAAATCTAAATTGAACAAATTTAGTTTTATAAGAAAAGTAAAGACCTAAAATTATTAATAAAGCTATAAGTATATATGTATACAAAAAATCATTGAATTTTACAAGTAAATTATTTAAAATATCCAAATTTATGCCTCCTACATTAGAAAAAAATATGTCGATAAATATAATTTTATATTGTAAAAGTAAAAAATGCAAGAACAAAGAGCAAAAAATGCAAAATTAATATATTGATATTATGGAAAATATTAATTTTAGTAGGGTTTGTAAACGCTGAGATTACATAAAAAATAGAAAATGCAGGGATTGGTTATCGTTTATTCATTTTGCAATAAAAACATTTAAATTTCTATTTATTTTAATAAGAAAAAGCGATACATTAAGAATTTAATGTATCGCTTTTTGAAGTTAATTTGGTTTTAATACAGAATTATTTTGAGCAGTCTCAGGAGGTACAGTAGGATTTTCCTGAGCAGATTCATTATTATTTGGTATTTCTACTTCATTTTCCTCATTTATATTTGGAGGAGAAAGTTCAGGGGTAGGTTGTTGTTCGATATAATTATCTTGTGAATATGGAAGTACGTATATATAATCCCTAGTTAATGGGTTAGGATATTTTTTGCTTACAAAAACTCTTTCTTGAGTTAACAATGTAGGGGTATTAGCACCTGCTAATTTATTATTAAGTCTATTTATACGTCCACTAATATGAGTATTACATGTTTCATGTGGTTCGGTTCCTTCGATAAATAATTCTTCTGTAATTCTATTTCCTCTAGGATCACTGCTACATAAATTTGATGGTAGCTTACCTGAATCTTTACATACAGCAACATGAACAATTCCTTTAGGTTCTTCTAAATCTTTAACTTCAAGTCCTTTATGTGCTTTAGCCATTATTTTTCCCCATAAATTAGCACATACTGTTCCAGATCCTCCGAAGACAGTTTTAGGGTTATCATAGCCAACCCAAACTGATCCAGATAGATAAGGAGAAAGGCCTGCAAACCATAAGTCTTTAGCATCTGTAGTAGTACCAGTCTTACCAGCAACAGGCATATCACCCCATTTAGCGGGAGCGCCACCATAAAAGTTAACAGGTCCTTTCAGTAAGTCATACATTATATATGCTGTTTGTGGTGAAAATACTTGTTTTTCTTTAGGTTTTCCGTCTAATATGGTATTACCTTTGGCATCAATTACCTTTGTATAAAGCAAAGGTTCCACGTACATACCATTATTACCAAAGCTTCCGAATGCAGCAGCTAATTTATAAGTATTACCACCATCTCTATCATTAGGATTATTGTTATATTGACCCAATGCAACAGTAGCTATAGAAGTTTTAGATGCGCTGTTAAATACAAGACCTAAATTTTCTCCATAAGATATTCCTGTTTTTAAACCAATAGTGTCTGCTGTTATAACAGAAGCAGTGTTTTTAGAATACATTATTCCTTCACGCGGAGATATAAGACCTAAGTATTCATCAGGTGAATTTCTAAGGATATTAGGTGGAGCATATGCAGGATATTTTTTTGTTAATTCTGGTGATAATGGAGCATCATCTATTGATGTTGCAGCAGTTATTATCTTTTGATCTATACCAGGCCCGTATACAGTAAGTGGCTTAGTAGTAGAACCTATTGATCTTAAATCATTATATGCTCTATTATTTGATTGAGGAAGTTGTTTACCTCTTCCGCCAACCATAGCAAGAACTTTACCATGTTTATAGTCTGTTATTGTTGCTGAAGCTTGTAATAATGGAACTTTATTTTCATCATAAGCTTCTGAATTTCCAACATTTAAATTACGATAATTGTCTAAAGTTTTTTGTGTAAAATCCTGTAACTTCCTATCCATAGTAGTATAGATTTTCAGACCACCATTAACCATTAACTTAGATACTTCTTCATCTGTATATTTATATTTTTCTTTTAAG
This sequence comes from Clostridium aquiflavi, assembly GCF_031344075.1. Classification (NCBI taxonomy): domain Bacteria; kingdom Bacillati; phylum Bacillota; class Clostridia; order Eubacteriales; family Clostridiaceae; genus Clostridium; species Clostridium aquiflavi. Next base: position 86,954 of record NZ_JAVJAN010000012.1, on the reverse strand, counting down.
TCTCTCTTAACTTGAGACACAGCAGGATAAACAAACCATTCATAATTTAAGCGAAAATCTTTTTTACTTGATTTAAATACTAGTTTGCCATCATTAATGTCTTGAACACCTTGATTATATTCACTTTGTGAAATATAACCTAATTCATTCATTTTAGCTAAAACAGTTAGAGTTCTATTAATATATCTGGATGGATCTTTTTGGCTATTTTCATTATAAGCACTGTAATAACTAGGGGCTTGGGTTATACCTGCTAAGTAAGCACATTCAATTAAACTTAAATCTGATGTACTTTTACTAAAGTATAATAATGAAGCAGCCTCAACACCATATACTTGACCGCCAAGAGGTATTGTATTTAAATATGCAGTAATTATTTGATCTTTACTTAACTGATCCTCAAGATCTAGAGATAAGTAAATTTCTTTTACTTTTCTTTTTACAGATACTTCATTAGTAAGAACTGTGTTTTTGATAAGTTGTTGAGTTATGGTAGAAGCACCATGTAGTCCTTTTTGCCCAGTTAAAATTTTCTTTACATCTGTTAAAGCAGCACCTAATATTCTTTGAACATCTATTCCTCTATGTTTAAAAAAACGTTCATCTTCAATTGATATAAAGGCATTTTTAAGATTATCTGGGATTTTGTCAGAAGTTATTACATATCGTTCTTCATCTGTATGTAAATTATCCATAAATTCTTCGCTGCTATCATATAAACTTGAAGGCTGATTCAATGATAAAACATCTTCAACATTTAATGGAGGGGTAGTTTTTATAATTGCAAGTAAGTATCCTGCACCTATGACAGATAACATTAATATCAAAGTCAAAAAACCAATACCTGTTCTTTTTAAGATAGTAGAGGCGGTTAATTTATTTTTTTTCTTTTTCTTTTTTTTTCTTTTATTATTACTGTTTTTATTAGTACTTTTTTTTGTTTTATTTGGAGTTTTTTCAGTCGACATTCTATCCTCCTAAAATTACGTTAATGATTAAATAATATTCTTTATTATTATAGCATACTTATAATAAGAGTAAACTAATAACTCATTATAAAGGTAGTGAAATGAAATATTATACAAAGCGTAAAAAACGAAAATATATTCCAATTATAGTAATTAGTATAGCCCTTGTTATTATCTTTAATTCAATGGCAGTATTTTTGGATAATAAAGTTATGCCAGCATTGGATAGAGTAGCAGAAATGACTGTAAGATCAAGAATTCTTAACATAATTAATAGTAACAGTATTAAGCTTTTTGCAGATGAATTTAATTATAATGAAATGATAAAAATAGAAAAAGATAATGAAGGAAATATAACTCTTATTCAAGCAGATACTGTAAAATTAAATTATTTAGCATCTAAGTTATCTATACAATGTAATGAAGAATTGCAGAATCTTGAAGATATAAAAATAAAAATACCATTAGGATGGTTTACTGAAAATAGTATTTATTATAATGTAGGACCACAAATAACTATTAGAGTTGAAGATATAGGGAATATAAATGCAAATTATGAATCAGAATTTGAAAGTGCGGGAATTAATCAAACTAGGCATAGAATATATCTTAATGTTGAATCAAAAGTTAGAGTGATTTTACCATTTAAAACTAATGAAGTTGAAATAGCAACTAAAGTACCAGTATCAGATACAATTATAGTAGGAAAAATACCACAAACAGCAATTGATTTTAAACCTGGCAATTAAAAAAGAAGCCTCTACTTTTAAATAAGGCTTCTTTTTTAGATTATAATATTTTAATATATAAAATGGATTATAAATTATTCCCAGTTAAATACATAAGGAATATTTCTATAATGATCTCCATAATTTAATCCATAACCAACTACAAAAAGATCTTCAATTGTAAAGCAGCAGTAGTTAGGTTCAATTTCAACTTTTCTTCTTGATGGTTTATCAAGTAAAACACAAGTTTTAACTGATGCAGCACCTAAACTTTTTACGTGATTGACAACAAAATCCATTGTTATACCAGTATCGATAATATCATCGACAATAAGAACGTCATATCCTTCAATATTATCAGGAATATCATTAATTACTTTAACTTTTCCTGAAGATACTTCATCATGACCGTAGCTTGAAGTAGTCATAAAGCCTATTTTAGCTTTTGTATCTATTGATCTAACTAAATCAGCTGCATATATAAAGCTACCTCTTAATAAAGATAAAACATAAAGGTTTTTATCTTTATAATCTTCAGTGATAACTTTACCTAGTTCTTCTATTCTAGCATCAATTTTTTCTTTAGAAAAAAGTATGTTACGCTTTTTATTATCCATGCAATTCTGCTGTTAAAATCTAAAATCATAATAAAGATTTAACAACAGGTCACCTCCTCTAATATATCTCATTTAAGTTTCTTTAAAGTATTTTAATAGTATAAAATATTAGTAATATTGTCAAGGAGGATGTCTCATTATTTTATTCTTTAGTAAAATATGAAACATAAAATTTAAGGTGGCCCAATACCATCTTAGTTTAACTTTTACTGAAATTGTATGTTTTCAATAGAAGTATGATACAATACACTTATGAATTTATTGAAAATCAAAGGGAGTCAGATAATACAAGAGCACTTACAAGGAAATATTAATAGTATAAAATTATATGAAAGTTCTTAAGATAAGACTAAATTATTATTTATAAAATTAATTTGATGATAACTAGTATATGTGATAAGTTAGAATGATAATGTGGACACTAATTAAGAAGTAAAAAAATATATTAACTAGTTTTTATCATGTTTATTAAAAATTGGGTTGATAAATTAAAGAAGTATAGTAATTTTTAGAACTTTTGTAAGAATTAAATTTGAGGTGATTTACAATGATAGAGGGAAATATTGATGGAATTAGAAATTCTATTTTAAATGAATTAGAAAGAATATATTCAATTAGAACTTCTAAAGATGAAGTATGTAATGTAGAAATTTTAGATATAATTGCTAAGGTATCAGCAAATATTGAAAGAGAAGTAAGCGTAGCAATAAATAGAAAGGGTAATGTTACGTCAGTTGCTATTGGAGATTCAACATCAGTTGAAGTGCCTTTAATAGATATAAGTGAAAAGAGACTATCGGGGGTTAGAGTTATACATACTCATCCTAATGGATATTGTAATCTTTCAGCTTTAGATGTAACTGCACTTTTAAAATTAAAACTAGATGCTATTGTATCAGTTGCTATAACAGAAGAAGGAAAAATAAAAGATTTTTCATTAGGGCTTCTTAGACTTTATAACAATAAGCTAGAATATGATGAAAATATGAATTTATCTTTAGAAGAAATTACATCTGTAAATATATTAGATAAGATTAAGTTTATAGAAAATCTAATAAAAGTTAATGATGTAATAGAAGAAACAGGTGAAAAGGCAATACTTGTAGGTTCTGATACAAAAGAAAGTTTAGAAGAACTAGAGGAACTTACTAAAGCTTGCAATATTCCAGTTTTACAAACGGTATTTCAAAGCAGAAATAAAATTGATCCTTCATTCTTTATAGGAAGAGGAAAGGTATTAGAAATAGCTTCTATTAGACAAATAGAAAGAGCTAATGTAATAATATTTGATGATGAATTAACAGGATCACAAGTTAGAAATTTAGAAGCAGCTTTAGGAGCAAAAGTTATAGATAGAACTACATTAATTCTTGAAATATTTGCAACAAGGGCTAAGAGCAAAGAAGCTAAGATTCAAGTTGAACTTGCACAACTTAAATATAGATTAAGTAGATTACAAGGCTTAGGTACAATACTTTCAAGAACTGGAGGAGGTATTGGAACTAGAGGGCCTGGGGAAAAGAAATTAGAAACAGATAGAAGACACATAATGGAAACTATCTATGATTTAAGAAAAGAACTAAAAAGAATAAAGAAGACGAGAGAAGTACAAAGAGAAAAAAGAAATAAAGAAAGTATTCCTAAGGTATCACTTGCAGGTTATACTAATGCAGGAAAATCAACTTTAAGAAATGTTCTTTGTGATTTATCAGCAAGAAAAGATACTGTAGGAAAAGAAAAAGTATTTGAAGCAGATATGCTGTTCGCAACACTAGATACTACAACAAGAGCTTTAACATTAAAAAATAAGGGGTTAATTACATTAACAGATACAGTTGGGTTTGTTAGAAAATTACCACATGATTTAGTTGAAGCATTTAAGTCAACATTAGAAGAAGTAATATTTTCTGATATCTTATGTCATGTAGTTGATGTATCATCAGAAACTGCAATAGAACAGTATAAAGCAGTAAATGAAGTATTAACAGAATTAGAGGCAATTGATAAAGAAACAATATTAGTTTTAAACAAGATAGATAAAGCAACTGAAGAACAAATAAGTGATTTTATTAAATTTATAGAAAATGATGAAATTAACAAGGAACAAGTAATTATAAGAATATCAGCTAAACAAGGAATAAATTTAGAAGAGTTTTTAGCATTAATAGAAGAAAAACTTCCATATAATTATAAAAAAGCAGAGTTCTTAATCCCATATGATAAAAGTAATATACAATCATTTTTACACAGAAATGGCAGAGTTTTAGAAGAAGAATATAGAGAAGATGGAACATTTATGATTGTTGAAGTTGATGATGAAGTATACAACAAAACTAAAGAATATGTATTAAATGTACTAAGCTAATAAATAATTTATAAAATTTAAGAAATAATTTATTAAAAAATTCTTAGATAAAATAGAATGGAATCTAAAAATAGATATAAAAAATAATAGGTCTATTTTAAAGTGTTTTATACAAAGATTCCATTTTAAAACTAAGAATTTTTTATTTTTTAAGAAACTATAAAATACAACAATTCTTTAAATGATTATTTAATTAAGTTATAATAGTTAGATGGGGAAAGGGAGCGATATAATGTTAAAATCAATATTAGAATATCAAAAATCATTTCAAAAGTTAATAAATGATTTAAAAGTTAATAGAAAAGTTTTAGCTATATTTGCTTTTGGAAGTATAATAAGTGGAGATCTCTGGGATGAATCTGATATAGATTTATTTGTTTTATATAAAGATAATTTCGATGAAATTAGGGATGTATATTCGGAAATATTAGGAATAGATGTTCATATGAAATTATTAAGCAAAGAGAGCTTTTTAAATTTATATAAAAGTGATGGAAAAAAAGGCTTTGCAAGAAATATATTATTATCTTCTAAAATTGTATTTTCAAGAGATGAAGAAATTACATTAACTTTTGATGAGGCAAAATATAGTTTAGATAAACATATTGAAAAATGGAATTTAGTTTATTTAGGTAAGCTTATAAAGGATCTTAGAGTGACTAAAAAATATTTACATAATGGTAGCGTATTTACTTCATATGAAATTTTGATAAGAGCTCTAGATAGCTTTTCAAAATTATATTTAAATTTAAATGGGTATACAGTAAGCAAAGATGCTGTTAGAATGGCAACAAATTTAAATGATAATTTTAATAATATTATAAATGATTTATTTTATAAGCCAATGTCAAAAGAAAATATAGAAAATACATTAATGTACATTGAAAGATTTTTAGAGCTGAACATAGTTGCATCAACTAAAGCTCTAATAGAATTTCTAAATGAAAAAAGAACTTTTTTAAGTTCATATGAAATAAAAAATGATGTGAGATTTAAAGAGTTTGATATAAAAATAGAAGATATATTAAAAGAGCTTTTAAAAAGAAATTTAGTGAAAAAAGATATAAGAAAATTAGATATAGAAGATAATAAAAAGTTAATCAATGAAAATGTATATTCATGCAAAGATTATAATTTTTAGGTTATAGAGGGTTTAAATAATGGGTGAATATATTAAATTATATAAAGAAATAGAGTTTGAAGAAGAGATACCTAAGTATATACAAATATCTAATTTTACAAAAGGTTTAATAGAGAAGAAAATAATAAAGGATAAAGCAAAATTGCCTACAATAAGAGAGCTGTCTAAAGTTTTAGGCGTTAATTCAGTTACCATTGTTAATGCATATAAAAGATTAAAAGCTGAAGGATATGCGTATCAAAAAGTCGGTAGTGGAACATATGCAAAAGTAAAAGAATTACCTAATATATTTAGAAGAGAATATTCAAATACATTAAAAAAATTAAGAATAGATGAATTACCTAATATAGTTGATTTTACAGGTGAAACCAATACAGAAGTGTTATTTCCAATAGAAGATTTGAAGGAAATTATAGATAAGGTTTTAGATAGAGATGGTGCAAATGCACTTATATCTAATAATTCATATGGTTATAAGAATCTAATATCAACAATAAATAATGTTTTTTGGAATGATCAATTAAATGAAGAAGATATACTTGTTGTATCTGGTGCTCAACAAGGTATAGATATAGTTTCAAAAGGAATTTTAAATATAAATGATAATGTAGTAGTAGAAAAACCTACTTATGGAGGTGCATTATCTGTATTTAAGTGGAAAAAAGCTAATATTTTTGAAGTACCAATAAAAGAAGATGGAATAGATTTAGATAAGTTTGAAAAAATACTTCAAAAAAATAATATAAGATGTTTTTATACTATGAGCTATTTTCAAAATCCAACAGGAGTTAGTTACAGTCTAGAAAAGAAAAAAAGAATTTTAGAATTAGCAGAAATATATGATTTTTATATAATAGAAGATGACTATTTATCAGAACTTATATATGAAAAATCAATAGAATACATTCCTTTTAAATGGCTAGACAGAAATGAAAGAGTTATCTATATAAAAAGTTTTTCTAAAATATTTTTACCAGGAATAAGACTTGGGTATTTAGTTGCACCTGAAATTTTTAGAGAAAGTCTTCAAAATTCGAAATTTAATACAGACATAACTACTTCAAGTTTGATGCAAAGAGCTTTAGATTTATATATATACGAAAGTAAGTGGAAAGAAAACATTAAAGCTTTGAATATTGAATACAGTAAAAGATATAAGATAATGCAAAAAATATTAGACAATGATTTTAAAGATTTGGTAAGTTATATTGATCCTAAAGGAGGATTGAATTTTTATCTAACATTAAAGGATAGTAAAATAAATTCTAAAGAATTATTTTTAAGATTAAGAAAAAAAGGAGTATATATAACTCCAGGAATAATGTTTTTTACATCTCATAATGATGGGAAAAATACATTTAGAATAGGATTTTATCAAACTGATGAAAGTAAAATTATAAAGGGACTCAATATCTTAAGAGAGGAGTTAATTGAATGCCATATATAACTATAAGAAATTTTGGTGAAGACAGATTTGAAGAAAAGAAATCTGAATTTATAGGATATGCAAAACGTGTGGAAAGCGAAGAAGAAGCTAAAGCCTTTGTTAGTGAAATAAAAAATATGCATAAACAAGCAAGACATAACTGCTGGGCATATGTTATAGGTGAAAATATGAATATTCAAAGATATTCTGATGATGGTGAACCTCAGGGGACAGCAGGAATACCTATATTAGAAGTTATGAAAAAGAGCGGTATAACTGATTGTGCTGTAGTAGTAACAAGATATTTTGGTGGAGTTTTGCTTGGAACAGGGGGACTTACTAGGGCTTATACTAAAGGTGCAAGTATATCAATAAAATGTGCAGGAATTGTTGAAAAAGTTGTTGGGTTAAAATTAAGTTTAGAAATGGATTATGATTTATTTGGAAAAGTTCAATATATATGTGCACAAAATTTATGGCATATAGAAGATACTGAATATACAGATAAAGTTATTGTTCATATATTAGCTGAAAAAGATATTATAGAAAATATGGAAAAAGAAATGATTGAATGTAGCAGTGGGAAAATAATAATATCTAAGAGCGATGAAGAAATATATTTTAAAGAAGAAAATAGATTATATAAGTGTATTTAGTTTACATATTATAGCAATTACTTGAATAGCAATCGTTGTTATGATATAATTTTTGGTGATTTTTATATTAAAGTATATATTAAAATAATGGTGAATTAATTATATTATTGTAATTGAAAATCTATATTAATATTATTTTTTATTTAGATTTAGTAATGCAATTTATATATTTAAATTAAAGTAAGGAGGAAAACAATATGTCAGGACACTCAAAGTGGCATAATATTCAAGCTAAGAAGGGCAAAACAGATGCAAAAAGAGGTAAGATTTTTACTAAAATAGGTAAAGAATTAATGGTAGCTGTTAAAAATGGTGGACCTAGTCCAGAAATAAACAATAGATTAAGAGATGTTATTGCAAAAGCAAAAGCTGCTAATATGCCTAATGATACTATAACAAGATCAATTAAAAAAGCATCAGGTGAGTTAGGAGAAGTTAATTTTGAAAATATAGTTTATGAAGGTTATGGCCCTAGTGGAGTAGCTGTAATTGTTGAAACACTTACTGATAATAAAAATAGATCAGCTGGTAATGTAAGAAGCGCTTTCACAAAAGGTGGCGGAAACATGGGTACATTAGGATGTGTAGGATTCATGTTCCAAGAAAAAGGCGAACTTGTAATTGAAAGAGCTGATAAAGACGAAGACGAAATGATGATGCTTGCATTAGATGCTGGAGCAGAAGATTTCAACGCTGATGAAGAAGAAGTATTTGTAGTTACAACAACTCCAGAAGATTTTGGAACAGTAAGAGAAGCATTAGAAGCAGCTGGAATTGAGTTCTTAGAAGCTGATGTTAAAATGATTCCAGATACATACACAGCAATTAATGAAGATGATGCTAAGAAGTTCCAAAAGATGTTAGACTTACTTGATGATGATGATGATGTTCAAGAAGTTTACCACAATGCTGAGTTCCCAGAAGGATGGGAAGAATAAAAAGCTAAGTAACATTACATTGAAATAAGAACACCTTTAATATCAATGAGAATTCACATTGATATTAAAGGTGCTTTTTTGCATAAAATTAAGGCTATGTTTTAAATTAAAAAGTAACTTGCTAATGGGGATGGCAAGTTACTCTGAAAATTGAAAGTTATGATTATAAAAGGGGTATTTAATTAGTAATTTCTTTATATTGATTATTATATAGATCAATTGTTACAACATAATGTCAATTTTGTGTAAAAAATAATACTTTTAATTTTAATCTAAAAGCTTAATAGTTCTGATATATATTATAGTGAATTGGTCGATTATTCTAATATTTATATAGGATAGGATAATTTTGAATCTTATGCTTATAATATTAATGACAATCTAGATTCTTAAATTATTATGAAATAAATAGGGTTGCAAAGATTATATGCGATCATATATAAACAAATAATAAATATGATTTCTGAGAAATAAGAAAATAATAGATACTTGTTGAAATAATGTTGATATTTTAGAATAAAATATCAACTATTTACTAAATCTTCTACTAAATTTTTAGCTACTACCATGTTACTACAATCAATTTTATCAGGTCTTGTAAGTAATGACGCACTTTTAAGATATATGCATCCATCTATTATTTTACTAGAATCAACTTCTTGAGTTGGATCTTCTTCATAAATTTCTTCTAAGTTTTCATATTTTGTTAATACTACAATTCGTCTACAAGCATCATCATATTGATCAAATATATTGAAAAAGCTATTGTATGTATCAAAAGATTTTACTGATGTAACTACTTTTAAATATAAATTATATTCTTTAGCAGCATCTAATGCATTAATATAATCTTTATTCATATAAATTTACCCCCTTTTTATTATTTATATTTTTATAAACACATAATATATTATATCATATAGTGTTGATATAATATTATAAACACTATATGAATTATAAATAAAAAATAATTATATGCTGCACCATTATTCTTGCATTGCATTTGGAAAGGGTGCATGACTAAAAAAAATCGACGGCTCTAAAGTCACCTTGACGATTTTGTTCTTGACAAGATTTGCAGGATGAAGAAGTTTACATGATTAATTAACAATTAAAATAATAAATTATTTTTGAAAATCTTGAACTTATTACAAGTTATTAAAAAAAAAGTGGGAAAAAATTTAAAAAACAGTAGTAATTAAAATTAAAATATAGTAAAATGTACAAGATAAAAGATTAAGAATAGCTAAACTAAAAGTTAAGTATTTGTAAGAATTTCTAAAAAACATGCAGATTATAGAATAATTTTGTAGCATTTTTACATATGCTTACTGAAAAAATAAGTATATATTAATTAAACAATAAAGTGTTATTTTTATAGAGAAAGGTTGTGATGTTAGGGTTGGAAAACAAGCTGAAATTATACGGCTTTAACAACCTCACAAAAACACTTAGCTTTAACATCTATGATGTATGCTATGCAAAAAGTGAGCGAGAGCAAAAGGACTATATTGCTTATATTGATGAGCAATACAATTCAGAAAGACTTACAAATATTTTGTGTGATGTAACTGATATGATAGGTGCTCATGTACTTAATATTTCAAAACAAGATTATGATCCTCAAGGAGCAAGTGTAACAATATTAATATCAGAAGAAACACTTGCAGTAAAGGAAATAGATAAATCATGTAATCTTGGACAAATTGATATTTTAAAGACTAGAGATACTGTTGTAGGTCATTTAGATAAAAGTCATGTAACAGTACATACTTATCCAGAATATCACCCAGATAATTCAATTGCTACTTTTCGTGTAGATATTGATGTATCTACTTGTGGAGAAGTTTCTCCATTAAATGCATTAAATTATCTTATTGGAAGCTTTGATTCAGATATTATAACAATTGATTATCGTGTTAGAGGTTTTACTCGAGATGTTGATGGAAAAAAGCTATTTATAGATCATAAGATAACATCAATACAAGATTATATTGATGAAAGCACTTTAAATAAATATGATGCGATGGATATAAATGTATATCAATCAAACATATTTCATACAAAAATGTTAATTAAAGAAATTGAACTTCAAAATTATCTTTTTAATAGGGATGTTTATGAAATCAAGCCAAAACAAAGGCTTGAAATTGAAAACAATTTGCGTAAAGAGATGATAGAGATTTTCAGTGGAACTAATATATATTAATGAGGGGGATTGGAAAATGAAAGATAAGGAATCTCACTCAAAGTCTCCTATTTATGAAGCTTTGATGAAGTATAAAAAAGCAAGAGTTGTACCTTTTGATGTACCAGGACATAAGCAAGGACGAGGAAATCCTATGTTAAAAGAATTTTTAGGCGAACAGTGTCTTTCTGTTGATGTAAATTCAATGAAACCATTGGATAATCTTTGTCATCCAGTATCAGTTATAAAAGAGGCAGAGAAACTTGCAGCTGATGCTTTTGGCGCCAAACATGCTTTTTTTATGGTGAATGGAACTACATCAGCAGTACAAGCAATGGTTATGAGTGTTTGTAAGAGAGGCGAAAAGGTTATAATGCCTCGTAATGTTCATAGAAGTGCTATAAATTCTTTGGTAATTAGTGGTGCTATACCTGTTTATATAAATCCAGGTGTTAATAAAAAATTAGGCATACCTCTTGGGATGTCTGTTGAAGATGTAAAAAGAGCAATTAAAGAAAATCCAGATGCAAAGGCTGTACTTGTAAATAATCCAACTTACTATGGTATTTGTTCTAATTTAAGAGAGATTACTAAATTAGCTCATGAACATGGAATGTATGTTTTAGTAGATGAAGCACATGGAACTCATTTTTATTTTGGAGAAGATATGCCTGTATCAGCAATAGATGCTGGGGCAGATATGGCTGCTGTTAGTATGCATAAGACGGGTGGTTCATTAACACAAAGTTCATTTTTACTTTTAAATTGTGATTTACGTATTGGATATGTAAGACAAATAATTAATTTAACTCAAACAACAAGTGGTTCGTATCTTTTAATGTCATCTTTAGATTTAGCAAGAAGAGATCTTGTGCTTAATGGAAAAGAAATTTTTAATAAGGTAAAAAATATTGCTCAGTATGCTAGAGATGAAATAAACAAAATAGATGGATATTATGCTTTTTCAGAAGAACTTATAGATAATGATACTGTTTTTGATTTTGATAGAACTAAGTTATCTATATTTACTAGGGATATAGGACTTGCTGGTATAGAAGTATACGATATTTTAAGAGATGAATATGGAATACAAATAGAGTTTGGAGATATTGCCAATATACTTGCCATTATATCTGTTGGAGATGGAGCTTTAACCATAGAAAGATTAATCTCAGCCTTATCAGAAATCAAGAGGTTACATTCGAAAGATAAAGCAGGTATGTTTGACCATGAATATATAAATCCAGAAGTTATACTTACGCCTCAAGAAGCATTTTATTCTTCAAAAAATTCTATACCTATGAATGAAAGTGTTGGTAAAGTATGCGCTGAATTTGTGATGTGTTATCCACCAGGAATTCCTATTCTTGCGCCAGGTGAAAAAATAACTAAAGAAATTTTAGACTATATAAATTATGCAAAAGAAAAGGGATGTTTTTTAACCGGAACAGAAGATTCAAAAATTGAAAAGATTAATGTAGTGGAGGCAGAATAAATGGAATTATGGTATACAGAAAAGCATACAGAAGATGTAAAATTTTCAATTAGAGTTGATAGAGAATTATATAGTGAACAAAGTGATTTTCAAAGAATTGATATTTTAGAATCAAGGGAATTTGGAAGAATTTTTACATTAGATGGCTTAATGATGGTAACTGAAAAGGATGAATTCATATATCATGATATGATAGTTCATGTTCCTATGGCAACTAATCCTAATATAAAAAATGTTTTGGTTATCGGTGCAGGTGATGGAGGAACTATAAGAGAGCTTACAAGATATAAAACCATAGAAAAAATAGATATGGTTGAAATAGATGAAAGAGTTGTTGAGGTATGTAAAAAGTATTTACCTAAAACAGCATGCAAGCTTGATGAAGAGAGAGTTAATATTGTATACGAAGATGGTTTAAGATTTGTTCGTAATAAAGAAAATGAATATGATTTGATAATAGTAGATTCAACTGATCCATTTGGACCAGGAGAAGGACTATTTACTAAAGAATTTTATGGGAATTGTTATAAAGCATTAGGTAAAGATGGAATATTAGTTAATCAACATGAAAGTCCATATTATGAATATTATGCAAAATCAATGAAAGATGCCCATGAAAAAATACAAGGATTATTTAAAGTAAACAAAGTTTATCAAGCGCATATCCCAACTTACCCATCAGGACATTGGTTATTTGGATTTGCTTCTAAAAAATATGATCCAATTGAAGATCTTGATGCAGAGTTATGGAATAAATTAGGAATAAAAACAAAATATTATAATACAGATCTTCATGTGGGATGTTTTGCGTTACCTACTTATGTAAAGGAACTACTTAATGAATATAATGAAGATAAGGAATAGAAAAAAATAAAAAGAGAAAACTATATTTACATGAATGAATTGGAGGAATTAAAAATGGGAAGAGCTTTAATTATTGGCGCTGGAGGAGTTGCTAGTGTAGCAATTCATAAGTGTTGTCAAAATTCAGATGTTTTTGAAGAAATATGTATTGCAAGTAGAACATTATCAAAATGTGATGCATTAAAAACTAAATTAGAGGGTGGAAAGACTAAGATACAAACAGCAAAGGTTGATGCTGATAATGTAGATGAACTTATCTCTCTTATAGAAAAGTTTAAACCAGATGTTGTAATAAATCTTGCACTTCCATATCAAGATTTAACTATTATGGATGCATGTTTAGCAACAAAAACTCATTATGTAGATACAGCTAATTATGAGCCACTTGATACAGCTAAATTTGAATATAAATGGCAATGGGCGTATAAAAAGAAATTTGAAGAAGCAGGAATAATAGCTTTACTTGGTAGTGGCTTTGATCCAGGAGTTACAGGCGTATTCAGTGCTTATGCTCAAAAACACTATTTTGATGAAATAAACTATATTGATATTTTAGATGCTAATGCAGGAGATCATGGGTATCCTTTTGCAACTAATTTTAATCCGGAAATTAATATTAGAGAAATTACAGCTAATGGAAGCTATTGGGAAAATGGTAATTGGGTAGAAACAGAACCTCTTGAATTAAAAGAAGTTTATAATTTTCCAGAAATAGGACCAAAGGATATGTATTTATTACACCATGAAGAATTAGAATCTTTAGCTATTAATATTAAAGGAATAAAGAAAATTAGATTTTGGATGACTTTCTCAGAAAAATATATAACTCATTTAAAAGTACTTGAAAATGTTGGTATGACATCTATTGAACCAATTGAATTTGAAGGACAAAAAATAGTTCCATTACAATTTTTAAAAGCTGTTTTACCAGATCCAGCATCATTAGGTCCAAGAACTAAAGGAAAAACTAATATAGGATGTATATTCCAAGGCGTTAAGGATGGAGTAGAAAAAACTTACTATATATATAATGTATGTGATCATGAAGAATGTTATAAGGAAGTTGGATCGCAAGCTATTTCTTATACAACAGGAGTTCCAGCTATGATTGGCGCAAGTATGATATTAAGAGGGTTATGGAATAAACCAGGTGTTCACAATATAGAAGAATTTAATCCAGATCCATTTATGGAGGAATTAAATAAATGGGGATTACCATGGCAAGAAGATTTTAATCCAACTTTAATTAAGTAAGTTATGTTTTAGTAGAGTTTTGATATATTTAAACTTTAGTAATCTTAATTAAGAACAATATAGTTTGTATAGATATACATTTTAAGAATGATGAAGAGATAAATTTTCTTCATCATTCTTAATATAAAAAACAAAATAATATTTGGTTAATTTAATATTATTAAATTCAACTACTTAATCCATCAAAATTTTACTAAAACATAGCGTAAATTTAAAATTAGGAGGGATATATTTTATGAATGATATAGATTTAAATAAATTGCCATCACCATGTTATTTGATTGATGAAAGACTTTTAAAAAAGAATTTAGAAAAACTAGATTATGTTCAAAAGGAGACAGGTGCTAATATTATTCTTGCAACAAAAGCCTTTTCTATGTATTCTACATTCCCTTTAATAGGTAAATACTTAAAAGGGGTTACTTCAAGTTCGCTTTTTGAAGCTAGACTTGGATATGAGGAGATGGGAAGACAAGTACATATATTTTCTCCAGCATACAGAGAAGATGAATTTGATGAAATAATGAAGTATTGTGATCATATAGTATTTAATTCTTTCAATCAATGGAGACTTTATAAGGATAAAGTAAAAAAATATAAGGATAAGAGAATAGAATGTGGAATTCGTATAAATCCAGAGTATTCAGAGATAGAAACAGATATATATAATCCTTGTTTTGAAAATTCCAGAATGGGAGTTACTTTAGAAAATTTTGAACCAGAAGAACTTGAAGGAATAGATGGATTACATTTTCATACTATGTGTGAACAAAATTCAGATACTTTAGCTCGTACCATTAAAGTTGTTGATGAAAAATTCGGTAAGTACATTAAAAATATGAAATGGTTGAATTTTGGTGGTGGACACCATATAACAAGAGAAGATTATGATATTGAGACTCTAATAGAAACAATTTTATATATGAAAAATAAATATGAAATTGATATTTATTTAGAACCTGGTGAAGCAGTAGCTTTAAACAGTGGATTTCTAGTATGTACTATTTTAGATGTAATAAAAAACGGAATGAATATTGCAATAGTAGATACATCAGCAGCTTGCCATATGCCAGATGTACTTGAAATGCCATATAGACCTCATATTATAAATTCAGGTATGCCAAATCAGTATGAACATACATATAGGTTAGGTGCTCCAACTTGTCTTGCAGGAGATATAATAGGAGATTATTCTTTTAAAAAGCCCTTGAAAGTAGGGGATAAGCTAGTGTTTTGTGATATGGCTATTTATTCAATGGTTAAAAATAATACTTTTAATGGAATAAACTTACCTTCAATAGTTAAATATAGTGAAGAAAAAGGAATAGAAGTTATAAAAAAATTTGGATATGAAGATTTTAAATCACGATTATAAAAAAATTAAATTACATTTTATGCTAGAAAGGATTTAGAGAATTATGAATAAGAATGTAGAGACTTTTATAGGATGTGACAATAATTACGATGAATCAAAAATAGTTATTTTTGGAGCACCATTTGATTCAACAACATCATTTAGACCAGGAACAAGATTTGCTAGTAAAGCAATGAGAAGTGAGTCTTTTGGAATTGAAACTTATAGTACATATCAAGATAAGGATTTAGAAGATATATGTGTTTTTGATGGAGGAGATTTAGAACTTAGTTTTGGAAATCCAGAAAATGCATTAAATGATATTGAAAAATTTACATCTAAAATAGTTAATGACAATAAAATACCATGC
The DNA here is from genome assembly GCF_031344075.1 of Clostridium aquiflavi. Lineage (NCBI taxonomy): Bacteria > Bacillati > Bacillota > Clostridia > Eubacteriales > Clostridiaceae > Clostridium > Clostridium aquiflavi. The sequence continues at coordinate 70,590 of NZ_JAVJAN010000012.1, read as the reverse complement.
ATGATTGGTGGGGAACATTTAGTAACCTTAGGTGCATTTAAAGCTATAAACAAAAAATATCCTGATGTCCATGTTATACATTTTGATGCTCATGCAGACTTAAGAAATGATTATCTAGGACAAAAATTATCTCATGCAACAGTTATGCATAGAGTGTGGGATATAGTTGGAGATAATAAAATATTTCAATTTGGAATAAGATCAGGAGAAAAACAAGAAATTTATTGGGGAAGAGATCATGTTTTTACGAATAAATTTAATTTTAATCAACTTGCAGAGATTGTTGATAAATTAAAAGGAAAGCCAGTCTATTTTACATTAGATTTAGATGTATTAGATCCATCAGTATTTCCGGGAACAGGAACTCCAGAAGCTGGTGGGGTTACTTTTATGGATTTGTTAAAAGCAATATTAAAGATAAGTAAGTTAAATATTGTAGGAATGGATATAAATGAACTTTGTCCTATATATGATAAAAGTGGAAGTTCAACAGCATTAGCTTGCAAAGTATTAAGAGAATTGTTACTTAGTATATATTAACAAATTTTTAATTTATAGTAACTTAAAATGAAAAAGTGTAGAATAATGAATTTTATTTCGTTAATCTGCACTTTTTTGCTTATGTTTTATATAAAACTTAATGCTTAATTATTATTAAGCTCGTCCTAATTTATTAGCTGTTAAAATAGCAGCATATACATCATAAGGGGTAACTTCAAATGGCATATTGTGAATAGTTTCACCTTCAGCACAGCAAGCTTCGGCAACTCTCATTATATCATCTTTATCAATATTTTTAATTCCCATCTCAGATAAATTAGTTGGAAGACCAAGTGATTTACAGAAGTTTATAACTTCTCTAATTTCTTCAATAGGAGCATTTTCTAATACTAATTGTGTTATTGTACCAAAGGCAACTTTTTCACCATGGTATAAATCATGACATTCTTTTAAAATTGTAAACCCATTATGGATTGCATGTGCGGCAGATAAACCACCACTTTCGAAGCCTAAACCACTTAATAATGTGTTTGCCTCTACAATATTTTCAACTGATTTAGTAACAACATTGTTACTAACAGCAAGCTTAGCTTTATATCCTTCTGATAATAATGTTTTGTAACATGAATAAGCAAGAGTTTCAGCAGCAAGAGTTATATGTCCTCCACATAAATTTAAACTATTGGCTCTTTTGCAAGCTCTCACCTCAAAATAAGTTGCTAGTGCATCTCCCATGCCAGAAATTAACAATCTTGAAGGAGCATTAACTATAATTTTTGTATCTACTAATACAACGTCAGGATTTTTCTTTAATAGTAAGTATTTATCAAAAATACCATTATCTTTATAAATAACAGACAATGCACTACAAGGAGCATCTGTAGAAGCAATAGTTGGAGCTATTACTACAGGAACATCTTCATAATATGCTACAGCTTTAGCAGTGTCTAAAATTTTACCTCCACCTATTCCTATAACAACATTACAATTATTTTCTTTAAATGATTTTTGTAATCTCATTATTTCAGTTTCTGAGCATTCTCCATTAAATATTTCAAATGTTAAATTTTCATCGCTATTAGAAAAACTATTCTTTATAGTATTAGATACCCTCTTCATTCCAGAGGTACTAATGATTACAAAAAAGTTATCTCCTAAATTATTAGTGTGTGTTGCTATATTTTCAAGTTCGCCATTTCCTTGAACATATTTACCTGGTGAAATGATAATATTTGCCATGATTATCCCTCCTAAAATATATAAAATAATATAACTCTAGTATAGCATATATAATTCAGAATATGGTTTATGTTACAAATTTTAATAATTTAAAAAGTATTGTTTATATACTTTCAACTTATTTCTTTTTAGTTTAGTGCGTTTTTTGTGATTATTTATAGAAAGTTATATAATAAATTTAGTATAATATCATTATTAAAACGATTGAAAAGGTGAATAAAATTAATGAGAAAATTTAAAAGAGTATATATAGAAATAACTAATATTTGCAATTTAGAATGCAATTTTTGCCCCAAGACAAGTAGAAAATTAAAATTTATGAATGAAGAATCTTTTGAACATGTTCTAAAATCTATAAAACCATATAGTGATTATGTTTATTTTCATTTAATGGGTGAGCCATTTTTAAATTCTAATCTTGAAAAATTTTTAGATTTAAGCAATAAGTATGAAGTGAAAGCTAATATTACTACAAATGGAACATTAATAAATGATGTGAAGGATATATTGATTAAATCACCAGCACTCAGACAAGTAAATATTTCACTTCATAGCTTTGAAGCTAATAATAAGAAAATAAAATTTGAAGAATACATAGAAAATATAGTAAGTTTTTGTGAAGAAGCTACAGAAAAAAGTAATATAATTTGTTCATTAAGATTGTGGAATTTAGATACAAGATATAAAGCAAGTAATGATATGAATATAGACATATATAGTATTCTTGAAGAAAGATTTAATTTAGATTATAACTTAAAAGATATATTAAGGGAAAAAAATAGTGCTAAACTTTCTAAAAATGTATATTTAAGTATGGGGGAAAAATTTAAATGGCCATCAATCAATAGTGAAGAGTTAGGAGAAAGAGCTTTTTGCTATGGATTAAGAGATCAAATAGGAATATTAGTAGATGGAACAGTTGTACCATGCTGTCTAGATAGCGAAGGTAATATACCACTTGGCAATATATTCAAAAGTGATTTAGAAGAAATTTTAAATTCTAAACGAGCTAGAGATATGTATGATGGTTTTTCAAGAAGAGTTGCAGTAGAAGAGTTGTGTAAAAAGTGTGGATTTATAAATAGAGTAAGATAATATACAAGGAATTTGTGCTTTTAATATGTTGTTTATATGTGCATAAGCAAAGTGCACCAAACAATTACTAAAATAGTAATAATGTGAATAAATATGATAAATTTGGTCAATGCTTCTAGTAAGGAGTGATGAATATGAAATACAACAAGAAAAAGTTATCTGTTATATGTATTTTAATGTTAGCAATTATATTTTCTTTAACTTATTATTTAGTAGATAAATCTGTTAATAATAAAAATTTACTTCAAACTTCACAAGAAAAAGTTAATACAGATGTTGAGATAAATAAACTAGAAGATAGTGTTAAGGTAGCGCTATTTGCTGGTGATAAAAAAGAGAGTGATATGACTGTTGCTCAAATAAAACAACAGTTAAACATAGATGGTGATCTAACTAAAGAGGAATTAATAAAAATATTAAAAAATAGTGGGTATGCGTTAGATCTTACATCCAATAGTCAAATTATGTTTAAGAGAGATACTTCAAATGCATTAGAACCTAATAAATATTACATTGGTGAAAAAGATGGATATTTAGCTATATATCAGACAGATGAAAAAGGGAATGCATCTATAAAAAATAGTGAAGATGTTTTTTTAGATAATAAACCAATAGAAAATTTACGTGATGTAGATAAGTCTAAAATAAAGAATTTTGAACTTAAATACAATACAAAAGATGAAGCCGAAGAAAGTGTATCTGAATTAATATCATAATGTTTATGTTTTAAAGAGTTATGCCGTTGTTGAATTTATATTAGCAATAGTATAACTTTTTTGATTGTATTTTTAATTGAAAGATTTCTTATAAAATGGTAAAGTATAAGTTAGGTTTCAAAGTCGTCTTGACGATTTTTTTATTTAAAACTATAGGGGGATTGTTTTGGATGTATGAATATATAAAAGGTGAATATATGGGAATAAATAAAGATTATATCGTTGTTGAAAATAATGGAATAGGATATAAGATATTTACTTCAGGTGCAACTATGTCTTCAATGCCATGCTGTGGTGAAAAAATAAAATTATATATTGAACAAATTGTAAGAGAAGACTTTATAGGATTATATGGTTTTGAATCTTTAGAAGAATTAGATATGTTTAAACTATTACTTAGTATAAATGGTGTTGGAGCTAAGGCTGCTTTATCATTATTATCTATAAGTCGTTTAAATAATTTAAAATATGCAATAATTACTGGTGATGAAAAACATCTTTGCAGAGGTGTTGGGATAGGAAAAAAGACTGCAGCTAGAATTATACTAGAATTAAAAGATAAGTTGAAACCAGATGAGTTATTGAATTGTATAGATGAATTTGATGATGTAACTGTAGATAATTCACTTGCTATTTCAGAAGCATTGAGTGCGTTAATTTCTTTAGGATATACAGAAAAAGAAGCGGAAAAAGCTCTTAAAGAAGTGGATAAATCTGAAAGTGTTGAAAATATAATAAAAAGTGCATTAGTTAAGTTAATGGGTTAAAATAAAGTATTTAGTATGTAAATGGGGGTGTATTTATGGAAAGAATAGTAACTCCAGCTGAAATGTTTGAAGATGGAAATTCTGAACTTAGCTTAAGACCTCAAAAAATAAATGAATATATAGGTCAAGATAAAGTAAAAGAAAGATTAAATATATTTATAAAGGCCGCTAGAAATAGAAAAGAAGCCCTTGACCATGTGCTTTTATATGGTCCACCTGGACTTGGAAAGACTACTTTAGCTAATATTATTGCCAAGGAAATGACTGGAGATTTAAAAATAACATCAGGTCCAGCAATAGAGAGGGCAGGAGATTTAGCAGCTATATTAACGACATTAAAAGATTATGATGTTTTATTTATTGATGAAATACATAGATTAAATAGAAGTGTTGAAGAAATTTTATATCCTGCTATGGAAGATTATGCATTAGACATTGTTATTGGTAAGGGTGCGGCTGCTAAATCTATAAGACTTGATTTACCAAAATTTACATTGATAGGTGCAACTACTAGAATCGGAATGCTAACATCTCCATTAAGAGATAGATTTGGTGTACTTTGTGCAATGGAATATTATGATGAAATTCAATTAAAGGAAATTGTAATAAGAAGTGCGGCTGTATTTGGATGTAAAATTACTGAAGAGGGAGCTTTAGAAATTGCAAGTAGATCTAGAGGAACTCCTAGAATAGCTAATAGATTATTAAAAAGAGTTAGAGATTACTCAGAAGTAAAATCTAATAAAGTAATTTCTTTAAAAGAAGCAAGAGATGCATTAGAATTACTAGAAGTAGATAATCAAGGGTTTGATAAGGTTGATAATAAAATATTAGAAGCAATTATAGATAACTTTAATGGTGGACCAGTTGGAATAGAAACTTTATCTTATTTTATAGGTGAAGAATTAGGTACGATTGAGGATGTTTATGAACCTTATTTACTTCAAAAAGGGTTTATAGTAAGAACTCCAAGAGGAAGAATTGCAAGTGATAAAGCTTATAAACATTTAGGAAGAGTTAATAATAAAAATAACAATTCAAATAAAGGACAAACAAGTTTTTTTAAATAGTTAGGAGACGCGATAACAATGAACGTAAAAGACTTCGATTTTTATTTACCAGAGGAATTGATAGCTCAACATCCTTTAGAAAAAAGAGATACTTCAAGACTTATGGTTTTGGATAAAGAAACAGGGGAAATATCTCATAAGAATTTTTATGACATTATAGATTATTTAAATGAAGGTGATACTTTAGTATTAAATAATACAAGAGTAATGCCAGCTAGATTAATTGGTGAAAAAGAAGGAACTGGTGGAAAAATAGAATTTTTACTATTAAAAAGAGTAGAAAAAGATAGATGGGAATGCTTAGCTAAGCCAGGAAAATCAGCAAGGGTAGGAAAAAGATTTACTTTTGGTGAAGGAAAATTAAAAGCTGAAGTAGTAGAAGTTAAAGAAGATGGAAATAGAATAGTAGAATTCTATTATGATGGTATATTTGAAGAAGTATTAGATTCTTTAGGAGAAATGCCATTACCACCTTATATTCACGAAAGATTAGAAGATAGAGAAAGATATCAAACAGTATATTCTAAAGAAAATGGATCAGCAGCAGCACCAACGGCAGGTCTTCATTTTACTGAAGAATTATTAGGGAAAATAAGAGATAAAGGTATTAATATTGCTTATGTAACTTTACATGTTGGTCTTGGAACATTTAGACCAGTTAAAGTAGAAACTATAGAAGATCATGAAATGCATTCAGAATATTATCATCTTTCAAAAGAAGATGCTGAAATAATAAATGCAACTAAAAAAAGAGGCAATAGGGTTATTTCAGTAGGTACAACATCTACTAGAACTTTAGAAACAATAGCAGATGAAAATGGTAATGTAAAAGAAACAAGTGGGTGGACTAATATCTTTATATATCCAGGATATAAATTTAAAGTAGTTGATAGGTTAATAACTAATTTCCACTTACCAGAATCTACATTAATAATGCTTGTTTCAACTTTAGCAGGAAAAGAACATGTAATGAATGCATATGAAGAAGCTGTAAAAGAAAGATATAGATTTTTCTCTTTTGGAGATGCTATGTTTATAAAATAATAATAATTTTTGAGTACATTGATGAGGTGACATAGTCAAGTGTCTCAATTATAAATAAAGAGCTAAAAAATAAATAGCTCTAATTAATTTTCCTAATACTATTAAGGAAGATTTCTAAAAATTATAATTAAGAGGTGACGCTTGTGAGTAAAAGATATACTTTATTAAAAAAGGATGGAAAAGCTAGAAGAGGAGAATTTGTAACTCCTCATGGGACTATACAAACCCCAGTATTTATGAATGTAGGTACATTAGCAGCTATAAAAGGTGCAGTATCAAGTATGGATTTAAAAGAAATTGGATGTCAAGTTGAATTATCTAATACATACCATCTACATTTAAGACCTACAGATAAGGTTGTTAATAAGTTGGGCGGATTACACAAATTTATGAATTGGGATAGACCAATACTTACTGATTCAGGTGGATTCCAAGTTTTTTCACTTTCAGCTATGAGAAAAATAAAAGAAGAAGGTGTTTACTTTAATTCTCATATAGATGGAAGAAAAATCTTCATGGGACCAGAAGAATCAATGCAAATTCAAAGTAATTTAGCATCTACTATTGCAATGGCTTTTGATGAATGTATACCAAATCCTTCAACAAGAGAATATGTTGAAAGATCAGTAGCAAGAACTACAAGATGGCTTGAAAGATGTAAAAATGAAATGGATAGATTAAATTCACTTCCAAATACAATAAATAATGAACAAATGTTATTTGGAATAAATCAAGGTGGAACATATGAAGACATAAGAATAGCACATGCTAAAGAAATTGTTAAAATGGATTTAGATGGGTATGCAATTGGAGGGCTTGCTGTTGGAGAGAGCCATGAAGATATGTATAGAATTATAGATGCTGTTGCACCATATCTTCCAGAAGATAAACCTATATATTTGATGGGAGTTGGAACACCAAGCAATATATTAGAGGCTATTGATAGAGGCGTTGATTTCTTTGATTGCGTACTTCCAGCAAGAAATGGTAGACATGGCAATGTGTATACTAACGAAGGTAAGCTTAATTTAATGAATGCAAAGCATGAATTAGATGCAAAGCCTATAGAAGAAGGATGTCAATGTCCAGCATGCAAGCATTATACAAGAGCATATATAAGACATCTATTTAAAGCAAAAGAAATGTTAGCTATGAGATTATGTGTATTACATAACTTATATTTCTATAACAACTTAATGCAAGAAGTAAGAGATGCCATTGATGGCGGATATTTCAAGGAATTTAAAAATAAGAAAATACAAGCATGGGAAGAAAGAAAATGATAGTTTAATTGACAATATATCTAAAAAAATGTAAACTATCTATCATGGAATAAATCACAAAAAATCAATAATACTATGTTTTATTGATAAATTTATGGAGGTAAAAGATGAATAATATAGGTGCAATACTTATGAATGTACTACCATTTTTGGTTGTTTTCGTTGTATTTTATTTCTTACTTATTTTACCAGAAAAGAAGAAGAAAAAACAATATGGTAATATGATAAGTGAATTGAAAGTTAAAGATGAAATTATGACAAGAGGTGGAATCATCGGCAAAATAGTAAATATTGATGATGAAAATATAGTTATTGAAACAAGTGCAGCAAAAACTAGAATAAAGCTTTCAAAAAGTGGAATATCATATAAGTTAAATAAATAAAATCAATCATAATGCCTCTTGATGCTTCATAAAATGAAGTATTAGGAGGTGTTGTTTTAAAATGCAAAATAACAATAATAATTATTTGAGATCTGTTTGCAAAGGCTCCATTGGAGCAGTAATATTAAGTTTTGTTGGTGCAGTTGTCTTATCTTTACTTATGAAGATAGTGGAATTTACACCAAGTATATTTAGTATGCTGTATGTAATAATATCCTTAATAAGTTTAGCTATTGGTTCTATAATTGGGGCTAAAGCTAATAAGTCTAAAGGATGGTTAGTAGGACTTGGAATAGGCATAATATACTATATGGCTTTATTTATAATTTCAAGTTACATAAGCGGAGCAATAACATTTAAAATTTTTGATTTAGCTAAATTTGCAATTTCTATGGGGATTGGATTCTTAGCAGGCATGCTAGGTATAAATTTATAAATATAAAAATCTTTATTAAGAATTTTTAATGTGATATAATCATTTTGGTTGGAAATATATTGAACAATCAATTTTAGAGAAAAGTATAAGTTTTGGTTTAATATGAGGATAAATGTATCTTCAATTTACTAGCCAAGACTTATATTTAAAATAGTAGTTTTACATAATAAAAAACTAAGTGAAGTTTAATTTATAAAACTATAATAGCTGTTTATTTAGCAGAGGGGGATTAAAATGAAGAAAAAAGGAAAAAGTTCAGCATTATTCGTGGTAATGGTTCTTGTAACACTTTTTTTAGCTTTTTCAGGATTTAAAGGATTTGTAGTAGGCGGATGGGAAATTAAATCTTTTAATGATGTTATAAAAAAAGGTCTCGACTTACAAGGTGGAGTTTCTGTGTTAATGGAAATTCAAGAAGATAAAGTTACAAAGGAACAATTAGACAGTACAAAAGAGCACATCTCTTTAAGAGTTAATAAGATGGGTGTAGCTGAAACTATTGTAACGACAGAAGGAGAAAGAAGAATAAGGGTTGATATTCCAGGTGCCTTTGATTCTCAAGAAATTGTAGAGAGTTTAAGTAAATCAGGAAACTTGGTTTTTAAAAGTCCAGAAGGTGAAGAAATTCTTACTGGTAAAGATGTTAAAAAAGCATCAGCAATTCTTAATCAACAAGATGGAAATCCAGTTGTATCATTAGAACTAAATGACGATGGTCAAAAAGCATTTGCTGAAGCAACAGGAAAATATGTAGGACAAAAAATTTCAGTTTATATGGATGATGAGCTTTTAACTAGTCCTACAGTACAAACTCAAATTACAGATGGTAGTGCAATAATAACAGGAAGCACTAGTTTAGAAGATGCTAAGAAATTAGCTGGAATAATAAATTCAGGAGCATTACCTGTTACTGTTAAAGCTGCTTCAGTACAAAATGTTGGAGCACAACTTGGAGCTACAGCGCTTCCAAATGCTTTAAAGGCAGGAGCAATAGGAATAGGGTTAGTATTCTTATTTATGATTTTATATTACAGAGTTCCAGGAATATTAGCTAGTATAGCGTTAACATTATATATCACTATTACATTATTAATATTCTCTGAAATTGGAGTAACTTTAACACTTCCAGGAATAGCAGCATTACTTCTTACAATAGGTATGGCAGTTGATGCAAATGTGCTTATTTTTGAAAGAATAAAAGAAGAATTGAAAAAAGGTATATCAATAAAGACATCAGTAAAAAAAGGATTTGAAAATGCTCTTTCTTCAATAGTAGATTCAAATGTAACAACAATTTTAGCAGGATTAATTTTATATTTCATTGGATCAGGAACTGTTAAAGGTTTTGCAGTTACTTTAATGATAGGTATAGTTGTAAGTTTATTCACATCATTATTTGTAACAAAATTACTTGTCAATTTATCAGTTGATATAGGATTGCTAAAAAAATTACCTCATTTTGGAGTTAAGAGGGAGGAAGAACATGTTTAAAATAATAGAAAAATCAAAGATATGGCTTTCAATTTCTCTAATTATAATTTTAATTGGATGTGGATTTTTGTTTACTAAAGGCTTAAACTTTGGAATAGATTTTAAGGGTGGTACTCAATTAACAATTCAATTAAAAGATGGTATAGATAAACAAGATGTAGATAATACAATAAAAACTTATGCAGCAGATGCTGTCACAAATACAATAAATGATAATCAATATGAAGTAAAATCAGGAGATTTAAATAGTGAAAAAGTATCATCTATAATGACTGAATTAAAAGAAAAGTATGATTTATCTGATGATGCACTACTTAATCAACAAGAAATAGGTGCTTCAATAGGTAAGGAATTAACAAAAAATTCATTGATAGCATTATTTGTTGCATGTATAGTTATGCTTATATATATAGCAATAAGATTTGAATTTAAGTTTGGTGTTGCAGCTTTAATAGCAACAATACATGATGTATTAATAACAGTAAGTGTATATGCTATTTTTGGAATACCAGTAAATACTTCTTTTATTGCAGCAATTCTTACTATAATAGGTTATTCTATGAATGATACAATAGTAATATTTGATAGAATAAGAGAAAATTCTAAGATTATGAGAAGAGCAAATTCAATAGAAATAGCTAATACAAGCTTAACAGAAACTATGACAAGATCTATAAATACAACCCTTACAACGTTATTTACAATAATTGCTGTGAATATATTTGTACCAACAGTTAGAGAATTTACTGTTCCACTTATTATAGGAATAGTTGCAGGTGCTTATTCTTCAATATTTGTAGCTTCTCCAGTATGGGTTTATCTTAAAAATAAACTTGGAAATGGCAAAATTAAAGCAAATAATAAGAAACTACAAAGAGTTTAAACATTTATATAAAATTAAATATGACTTTTAATTTAAGGCACATGAAAGAAAATAATAGACCAAAAATGGATCGTATATTTTGTGTCAGACAAGGAGGCAAGTTCAGTTAATAGTGTGAGCTGATCTATTAGCTGAATTTGCTAACGAGATATGACATAAAATAGACAATAATATCGGTATATTATTTTTGGGATGTGCCTAAACCTCCGTAGACAAAAATATGGAGGTTTATTAATTTTTTTATAAAATATTTGTAAAAATTCGTTTTATACATTATAATATAAATGTTTTCTAATTTTATGGAGGAGTAAGCAATGCGTAAGTTCTGGGAAAGTATTTATTGTCCAAATTATATTACTGGATATAACCCATTTATACTTAAAGGTATGAACAAAGCATTAGAGAGAGTAGTCTCTGCTGTGAATAATAGAAAGAAAATAATTGTTTATGGTACTTCGAATGTTGATGGTATTTGTGCCACTGCTTCTCTAATACTTGTATTAAAGTATTTAAACGCAGATGTTGAATATCTGATATATGATGAAGAAAATGGTGGAGATAAACTTAATTCTAAAGACATAAAGAATAATGTGGATTTTTTGGGTGCTGAACTGTTAATAACTTTAGGCTTAGGGTTAAAATCGCAAGAAGAAATAAATTTATGTAAAAAATTAGGTATAAATTTAATTGTTCTTGAAAATAAAGAGAGTAAGTTTATAGATGAATACATATACATTAATCCAAATCAAAAAGGCTGTCAATATAGGTATAAGGATTTATCTATAAGTGCTTTAACGTTTAAGTTAATGCAATCAATAGCTATATATTATAATATGAAAAGTATTAATAAATATTTGGATTTAATTCTTATGGGAGTAAAATTTACAGATACTCCAATAAAAGGGGAAAATGAGGTATTTATTAAAGAGGGAAACAAGTTTCTATTTAATACAAATAATAATGGGTTGAGATCGGTAATAGAGTTTAATAGCATAATGGAGTTTGATTGTCATGCAATGGATAGCATGATAGAATTTATTACGCCTACAATAGGACCTGTTGGAATTATGGACAATGCAAGAATAGTACTAGAATTGTTAACTACTGATGACAAAGATAGGGCAGATCAGATTGTTAAATATCTGTATAGTTCAAAGAAAAATGAGCTTTTAAAATAAAAGTTATTGAATCTAAAATAACATTTTTGGAGGAGTAAACATGGATTTAAAAGAAAAAATAAGAATAATTGACGGATTTCCTAAAGAAGGAATAAGCTTTAAAGATATAACTACATTAATAGGAGACGGTGAGGGACTAAAAGCTTCAATTGATATGTTTGTAGAATATTTAAAAGATAAAGATATTGATTTAATTGTTGGACCAGAAGCAAGAGGATTTATATTTGGTGTTCCAGTTGCATATGCATTAGGTGCAGGATTTGTTCCGGTTAGAAAGCCAGGTAAATTACCAGGAGAAACTATCTCTGTTAAGTATGATTTGGAATATGGTAGTGATTCACTTCAAATTCATAAGGATTCTATTAAAAAAGGTCAAAGAGTTGCTATTGTAGATGATTTATTAGCAACTGGCGGAACTGTAGAAGGTGTTGCTAAATTAGTTGAACAAGCTGGTGGAGAAGTAATTTCACTTGCATTTTTAATAGAATTAATAGATCTTAAAGGAAGAGATAAATTAGGTGAGTATGATGTAATATCATTAACTCAATATGACATTTAAATTTATTGAAAATACTGATAAAATAATATATAATTAGAAGAAAAGGCTGGTTACATAACCAGCCTTTGAATTTACAGAAATTTAGCAAAAGGAGAGAGCTATCCTTATGATTGATAAATTATTGAAAAAGATTCATACCAATTGTCATAATGTTGATGTAGAAATGATAAAAAAAGCATATTTCTTTGCAGAAGATGCACATAAGGAGCAAAAAAGGGAATCGGGAGAGCCATATATAATTCATCCAATAGATGTAGCAGAAATTCTTGCAGAACTTGGAATGGATACAAGTACAATTGCAGCTGGCTTACTTCATGATGTTATTGAGGATACAACATGTTCTTATGAGAGTATGAAAACTATTTTTAATGAAGAAATAGCAAATTTAGTTAATGGAGTAACTAAGCTTGGAAAAATACAATATAAAACAAAAGAAGAGCAGCAAGCTGATAATGTTAGAAAAATGTTACTTGCTATGGCTAAGGATATACGTGTAATAATTATAAAATTAGCAGATAGACTTCATAATATGAGAACACTTAAATTCATGCCAAAAGGAAAACAAAAATTAAAAGCAAAGGAAACATTAGATATTTATGCTCCTTTAGCTCATAGACTTGGTATGTCTAAAATAAAATGGGAACTTGAAGATCTCTCTTTTAGATATTTACATGAAGATGAATATTATCAATTAGTAGAGCAAATAGCAGAAAAAAGGGTAGAAAGAGAAACATACATAAACGAAGTGGTTTGCTATTTAAAAGAGAAATTAGATGAATCTGGAATAGACTCGGATATTGAAGGTAGACCAAAACATTTTTATAGCATCTATAAAAAAATGATAAATAAAAATAAGAGTATAGAACAAATTTTTGATCTAACAGCTATTAGAATATTGGTGAATTCAGTTAAAGATTGTTATGGAGTTTTGGGAATAGTTCATACAATATATAAGCCAATACCAGGTAGATTTAAAGATTATATAGCTATGCCAAAGCCTAATATGTATCAATCACTACATACAACAGTAATTGGAAATCAAGGGAAGACCTTTGAAATTCAAATAAGAACTTTTGAAATGCATAAAACAGCAGAATACGGAATTGCAGCCCATTGGAAATATAAAGAGGGCGACAAAAATGAAGAAGATAAAGTAAAAGATTTTGAGAAAAAGTTAGTATGGCTTAGAGATATGTTAGAATGGCAAAAAGAAACATCGGATGCAGAAGAATTTATAGAGGGTTTTAAAATAGATTTATTTTCTGATGAAGTTTTTGTTTTTACTCCAAAAGGTGTTGTAATAAATCTATGTGCAAAAGCAACTCCAATAGATTTTGCTTATAGAATACATACTGATATTGGACATAAATGTGTAGGAGCTAAGGTAAATGGAAGAATAGTTCCACTTGATTATACATTAAAAACTGGTGAAATAGTTGAGATACTTACATCATCTAATTCAAAAGGACCTAATATGGATTGGTTAAACATTGCTAAAAGTAATCAATCAAAAAGTAAAATAAAACAGTGGTTTAAAAAAGCTAAAAAAGAAGAAAATATATTAAAAGGTAAAGAACTTCTTGAAAAAGAACTAAAAAAACAAGGGGTTAATTTTATAGATATAGCTAAAGGTGAAAGCTATGATAGATTAATTAAAAGATATAACATTCATTTTATTGAGGATTTACATGTATTAATAGGCGTTGGAGGAATTTCTCCATCTTCTTTTGTTTCAAGACTGAAGGAAGAAAATGAACCACATAAAGATAAAGATAATCAAGATGTATTGAGTAAAACAATAGAAGAGCATATATTAAAAACTGAGAGAAAAAGATCAGTTGATAATTATGGTATTACGGTAAAAGGTGAAAGTAATCTTATGGTTAGATTTGCTAAGTGCTGTAATCCGGTTCCGGGAGATGAGATACTTGGATATATAACTAAAGGTAGAGGTGTCTCAGTTCATAGAACTGATTGTAGTAATTTAAAAAATCTAATTCAAACAGATGCAGATAAAGTTGTAGATGTAGCTTGGGGAATAGCTAAAGGTACTGCATATTTTGCGGAAATTCAAGTTAAGTCAGATGATAAAATGGGTATTTTAACTGATATAATGAGTGTTATAACTGATTTAAAATTAAATTTAAGTGCATTAAATGCAAATCCAGCAAAAGATGGGGTGGCATTTATAAATATAAAGATAAAAATTACTTCTATTGATGAATTGAAAAATCTTATGAAAAAAATAAAAGGTATAAAAGGTATACTAGATGTATATAGAATGAATAGTTAAGGAAGGGTAATATGAGAGCAGTAGTACAGAGGGTAACATCATCAAATGTTAAAGTTGATGGCAATATAGTAGGTTCAATAGGAAAAGGACTCAATGTATTGATAGGAATATCTAAAAGTGATACATTAGAGGATTTGAAATACATAAGAGATAAGGTTATTAATTTAAGAATTTTTGAAGATGAGAAAGAAAAAATGAATTTATCTTTATTAGATGTAAAAGGCGAGTTATTAATTATTTCTCAATTTACATTGTATGGAGATTGTAGAAAAGGCAGAAGACCTAACTTTATGGAAGCTAAAGGTGGAGAAGAGGCCAAAGAGCTTTATGAAGAATTTCTTAGTCTTTTAAAAGAATCAAATCTAAAAGTTGAAACGGGAGAATTTGGAGCAGATATGAAAGTTGAAATCAATAATGATGGCCCTGTAACAATAATTTTAGATAGTAGTAAAAACTTTTAAAATAAATTTTTATTTTAGGTGGTGTGTATATTGATTATAAAAACAATTCCAGCAGGAATGTATGAAGCAAATTGTTACTTAGTAATAGATGAGAACACAAAAGAATGTGGGATAATTGATCCAGGCGGAGATGCTGAAAGACTAAAAAGTATAATTGATTCTTTAAAGGTAGATGTAAAGTATATTTTATTAACACATGGACATATGGATCATGTAGGTGGAGTAGTTGAATTAAGTGAAGCTTTTAAAGTTCCATTTTATATAAATAAAATAGATGAAGAGTATATGGAAAAAGATAACTTTGTTTTTGGCACATTACCAAAGGCATCTGGGTACTTGCAAGAAGGTGATACAATAAAATTAGGTGATAAAGAATTTAAAGTTATTGAAACACCAGGCCATACAAAAGGTGGACTTTGTTTTTTCATTGAGGATAAATTATTTACTGGAGATACACTTTTCCAAGGCTCAATTGGAAGAACTGATTTTGCAGGTGGCAATTTTGAGGAAATTATAAAGAGTATAAAAGAAAAACTATTAATACTTGGAGATGATATAGAAGTCTATCCAGGACATGGACCAGTGTCTACAATAGGATATGAAAAAAGGAAAAATAGTTTTTTAATATACTAGGGAGAAGATATGGAAATTAAAATTAATTTAAATAACTTAAAGTATAGATATGATGTATACCAATTATTCAATATATATTTTCCTTTAAGTGAGATTAAGTTTTTAGATGACGAATACAATTATTCTTTTTATATTGATGATAAAATCATGAGATTTTCCCATGAGGAATATGTGAAAGAAGAATCTTTAGGAGATAATATAAAACAATCTCTTAGAAGGTTCGTTTTTTCTTGCTTAAAGGAAATAACAAAAGATGAATATCCATGGGGAATTTTAATAGGAATTAGACCATCTAAAATAGCATTAAAGCTAATACAAGAAGGCAAAAATGAAGAAGAAATCATGGATATATTTAAAAATGATTATTTAGCATATGAAGATAAAGCGAAAATATGTTTAGAAGTTGCTAAATCAGAAGAGAAGTTTGTAAATAAGAAACAAGATAAAATTTCTATTTATATAGGCATGGCTTTTTGTCCAACTAAATGTTTATATTGTTCATTTACATCTAATTCTATAGTTGGAAATAAAAAAATGGTTGAACCTTATTTAGAGGCTTTAATTAAAGAAATTAAAGGTATTAGTTCATATGTAAAAGAAAAGAATTTAGAAATAGAAACGGTTTATTTTGGTGGCGGAACACCAACTTCAGTAGATGATGAACAATTCAAATCTGTTATGACTGAAATATATAATGGATTTGTTAAAGAAAAAAACATTAAAGAATTTACTGTTGAATGTGGAAGGCCAGATACTATAACTTTAGATAAGTTGCAAACAATGAAAGAGTATGATGTTACTAGAATAAGTATAAATCCACAAACTATGAATGATGAGACATTAAAATTAATAGGTAGAAATCATACTGTAGATGATATAAAAGAAAAGTTTAAGATGGCAAGAGAACTTGGATTTGATGATATTAACATGGATATAATAATAGGATTACCAGGTGAAGGTCATGAAGAATTAATAAAAACTAGGGATGAATTAATAAAATTAAATCCTGATAGTATTACCGTTCATGGGCTTTGTTTAAAAAGAGGTTCTAGAATGTATGAAAACTTTATCTTGAAAAAGGGACTTGACATTCCGAAACAAGAAGAGATAATAAAAATGTATGAAGAAAGTAGGAATTTAGCAAAACATCTAGATATTTCACCATATTATATGTACAGACAAAAAAATATGATTGGAAATATGGAGAATGTAGGATATGCTAAAAAGGGCAAAGAATGTGTCTACAATATAGAAATGATTGAAGAAAAGCAAACAGTAATTGCTTTAGGGGCAGATGCTGTTAGTAAAATAATATTTCTAGATGAAGATAGAATTGAAAGATTTGCTAATCTAAAAGACATTAGAGAATATGTTAATAGAGTAGATGAAATGATTGATAAGAAGATAAAATTATTAAATACACTATATTAGATGAATTAATAATTTTATGTTTAAATAAGGAGGATGAATTATGGCAATGGAAATGCAAGCACCGAAAGGTACTAAAGACATGTTACCACAGGATGCTTATAAGTGGCATTATGTAGAAAATACATTTAGAGATATAGTAAAGGCTTATGGAATAAGAGAAATTAGGACACCTATGTTTGAGCATACAGAACTATTTTTAAGAGGGGTTGGAGATACTACTGATATAGTTCAAAAGGAAATGTATACTTTTAATGATAAAGGAAATAGAAGTGTAACTTTAAAGCCAGAAGGAACTGCACCAGCAGTTAGAGCTTTTATTGAAAATAGATTATTTAACGAAGCTCAACCTACAAAATTATTTTATATAACACCAACTTTCAGATATGAAAATGTTCAAAAGGGAAGACTTAGACAATTTCATCAATGTGGAATTGAAATATTTGGATCTAAAGAACCTACAATGGATGTTGAAGCAATAAAGGTCGCTATGGATACTTTAAGTAAATTAGGCTTAAAGAGCTTAAGTTTACATATTAATAATTTAGGATGTCCAACTTGTAGAGCTAAATATAATGAAGCATTAAAAAAATTCTTAGAAGAAAATTATGAAAATCTTTGCGACACATGTAAAAGTAGATTTGAAAAAAATCCTATGAGAATTTTAGATTGTAAGGAAAGAAAATGTCATGAAATTACAAAGAATGCTCCACAAATTTTAGATTATGTATGTGAAGAGTGTGAAACACATTTTAATAAAGTAAAAGAGCATTTAGATATTTTAGGAATTTCTTATGTAGTAGATCAAGGCATAGTAAGAGGTCTAGATTATTATACAAAGACAATTTTTGAAATAATAAATGATGATTTCACAGTATGTGGTGGTGGAAGATATGATAAACTTGTAGAAGAACTTGGTGGCCCTGAAATGCCAGCAGTAGGTTTTGCTATAGGTGAAGAAAGAATAATAATGACTCTTGAAAATGAAGGCATTGAGATCCCTAATGAAAATATGGTAGATTTATATATTGGAGCAAGAGGAGATGCAGAAAAAAAATATGCATTCAAGTTAGCTCATGATTTAAGAAGTTTAGGCGTTAAATGTGAAATTAATCATATGGGAAGAAGTATAAAAGCAGAAATGAAATATGCTAATAAAATTGGATCTAAATTCACTACTATATTAGGTGAAGATGAATTACAAAATAATCAAATTAATTTAAAGAGAATGGAAGATGGAGAAATATTTAATCTTTCATTAGATAATATAGAAGAAATACAAAAAATAGTTAAATAATTGCTATGTTTTGAAACTCTGATTATATTATAAGTGTCAATTAAGCATAAAATTACTTGATATTTATAATATATTCAGTTGCTTAGAATGTAGCCTAAATATAATATTTAATTAGATTCATAACAAATATATGCACAAAAATAAATATGTGCAAAAAGATTATATACAATATATAAATTATATTTAATGTATTGTATATTGGAAAAGTGTTAGGAGGAAATGAAAATGGGTGAAGCTTTAAATGGCTTAAAGCGTACGATGATGTGCGGCGAACCTAGAGAAGAACATGTAGGTCAAAAGATTACATTAATGGGATGGGTTCAAAGAAATAGAAAACTTGGAGGTCTTGATTTTATTGATTTAAGAGATAAAACAGGTATCATGCAAGTTGTTTTTGGTGAAGAAATAAATGTTGAAGCTTTTGAAAAGGCAAAAGGCGTTAGACCAGAATACTGTATTGCAGTAACTGGAGAAGTTGTAAAAAGAGAAAGTGTTAATGAAAACATGCCTACTGGTTTTGTTGAATTGAAATGTGAATCATTAAAGATTCTTTCTGAATCAGAAACACCACCAATATATATAAAAGAAAACTTAGATGCAGCTGAAAATATTAGATTAAAATATAGATATTTAGATTTAAGAAGACCAGATATGCATAGAATCTTTGAAATTAGAAGTAAAACTACGAAGTCTATTCGTGATTACTTAGAAAAAAATGATTTCTTAGATGTAGAAACTCCAATGCTTACAAAGAGTACTCCAGAAGGAGCTAGAGATTACTTAGTACCTTCAAGAAACTATCCAGGTATGTTTTATGCTCTTCCACAATCACCACAAATATTTAAACAATTATTAATGGTGTCTGGATTCGATAAATATTATCAAATAGTTAAATGTTTTAGAGATGAAGATTTAAGAGCTAATAGGCAACCAGAATTTACTCAAGTAGATATGGAATTAAGCTTTGTAGAACAAGATGATATAATGGCATTAAATGAAGGCTTAATAGCTCACGTATTTAAAGAAGTAGCTGGAGTAGATGTTAAACTTCCAATTAAGAGAATGACATTTAAAGATGCTATGGAAAAATACGGCTCAGATAAACCAGATTTAAGATTTGGTATGGAAATAACTAATATAACAGAAGACGTTAAAGATATGGATTTTGTTGTATTTAAATCTGCCATAGAAGCTGGTGGAAGTGTTAGAGCATTATGCCTAAAGGGTGGAGCTACACTAGGTAGAAAACCACTTGATAAGCTTGGAGAATTTGTTAAGACTTATAAAGCTAAGGGCCTTGCTTGGATCCAACTTAAAGAAGATGGTGTTAAATCTTCAATAGCTAAATTCCTAACTGACGATGTTACAAATTCAATTATAGAAACTATGGGAGCAGAAACTGGAGATGCTATTTTAATAGTAGCAGATAAAGAATCTGTAGTATTCCAAAGCTTAGGAGCTTTAAGATTAGAGCTTGCTAAACAATTTGAGTTAATAAAAGATAAAAATGAATTTAACTTCACATGGATTACTGAATTCCCACTATTTGAATATAGTGAAGAAGAGGAAAGATATACAGCTTGCCATCATCCATTTACAGCACCAATGGAAGAAGATTTAGAATTCCTTGAATCAGATCCTGGTAAAGTAAGATCTAAGGCATATGACTTAGTATTAAATGGTGAAGAATTAGGTGGAGGTTCTATAAGAATTCATGATATGGAACTTCAACAAAGAATGTTTAAAGCATTAGGATTTACTGAAGAACAAGCATGGGAAAGATTTGGATTCTTATTACAAGCATTTAAATTTGGTCCACCACCACATGGCGGTTTAGCATTTGGTCTTGATAGAATGATAATGTTCTTAGCTGGAACAGAAAACATCAAAGATGTTATTGCATTCCCTAAAAATCAAAATGCATATTGTTACTTAAGTGAAGCTCCAAATATAGCTGATGAAAAACAATTAACTGAGCTTGGAATTGGAATACTTCCAAAACAAGAAAAACAAGAACAAGAATAATAAAATTTAAAATAATAAAAAACAAAAGTCTATCATAATAAAAATAATTATTATGATAGGCTTTTTTATTGCAAA
Organism: Clostridium aquiflavi; assembly: GCF_031344075.1. Taxonomy (NCBI): domain Bacteria; kingdom Bacillati; phylum Bacillota; class Clostridia; order Eubacteriales; family Clostridiaceae; genus Clostridium; species Clostridium aquiflavi. Next base: position 49,733 of record NZ_JAVJAN010000012.1, on the reverse strand, counting down.
TATAATTCAAAAACTTTGTTTATTAAGCTAGTATTAAGGAAAAAATAATAATATATAGAGATTAATAAAGCGAGGGATATAGAATATGTCATTTAATTCAATACACTTTTTAGTGTTTTTTCCTATAGTAACTATGTTATATTTTCTTATTCCATTTAAGATAAGATGGATATGGTTATTATTTTCTAGTTATTATTTTTACATGTGTTGGAATCCTAAATATGCAATTTTAATAGGATTATCAACTATAGTTACATATTTAAGTGGAATATTAATTGAAAGAACAAATAATACAGTAAAAGATGTAAAAAAAGCTAAAGATATAAAAAAGTTGTGGATTATATTAAGTTTTGTTATTAACCTAGGAATACTATTTTTATTTAAATATTATAATTTTTTTACAAACATTATAGTTAGATTAGGAACAACTATTGATTTTATAATTAAATTTCCGAATTTTGATGTACTCTTACCTGTTGGAATATCTTTTTATACTTTTCAAGCTTTAAGTTATACAGTAGATGTATATAGAGGGGATATTAAAGCAGAAAAAAATCTAGGTAAATATGCGTTGTTTGTATCGTTTTTTCCACAGTTAGTGGCAGGTCCTATAGAGAAATCTAAAAAATTACTTCCACAGTTTAACGAAGTGTATGAATTTGATTACTACAGAGTAAAAAATGGTCTTATAAAAATGCTATGGGGATTTTTTAAGAAAATATTTATTGCAGATAGATTGGCTATTTTAGTTAATACGGTTTATAATGCACCAAATGAGTATTTCGGATTTCAATTTATAATTGCAACTTTATTTTTTACTTTTGAAATATACTGTGATTTTTCATCTTATTCTGATATAGCAATAGGATCAGCGCAAGTAATGGGATTTGAACTTTCAGAAAATTTTAAGCAACCATATTTAGCAAAATCTATAAAAGACTTTTGGAAAAGGTGGCATATAACTTTAAGTTCATGGTTTAGAGATTATTTATATATACCATTAGGTGGGAATAGAAAAGGTAAATTTAGAACATATTTAAATATTATGAGTGTGTTTTTAGCAAGCGGATTATGGCATGGAGCATCACTGAATTTTGTAATATGGGGTACACTACATGGTATTTATCAAGTTATAGGTGACATAATTAAGCCTATAAAAAATAAAATAATACATAAATATAATATAAGAACAGATATATTCAGCTTTAAATTATCACAAATATTAATAACCTTTATACTGGTTAATTTTGCATGGATATTTTTTAGAGCTAATTCTTTTAGTGATATAAAGATAATATTAAATAACTTATTTGTATATAATCCTTGGGTATTAAGTGATCAAAGTTTATATAATTTAGGATTAAGTTCATATGAGTTTATTATGGCTATTATAGGAATAGTTATAGTAATATTTATGGATAATTTACAAGAAAAAGAGAATTTAATAGAAATTTTTTCTACGCAAAATTTTGTTTTTAGAGGGGCTATGTACATTTCTGTAATTATAATAATTTGCATATTCGGGGTTTATGGTTCAGGTTATAGTGCACAGCAATTTATATATTTTCAATTTTAGGAGGTTAATATGATTAAAAAGTTTTTAATAAAAGGATTTACACTGATTTTTATAATTGCTTTTATATTAAATATATTATCTCCAATATTTAAATATCCAGGGCATTTAGAAAAATTAACTGAAGGATTGTATAATAAAGAGAAACAGTATGAGGTATTATTACTTGGATCTAGTCATATGAATGGATCTATAGATCCTAAAGTTTTATATAATGAATGTGGTATAACTAGTTTTAATTATGCCACTGGAGGGCAACCCATAGACGTTACTTATTATTTATTAAAAGAAGCATTAAAGACACAAAAAAATGTTGATATAGTAATACTAGACTTATATTATTTAGGATTAGAAAATGAATATGGAGAAGAATCATATATTAGAAATGTTTTAGATAATATGAAATTTTCTTATAACAAGTTAGAAGCGATTTTTAATTGTACACCATCTAAAGACTATATATCATATATATTTCCTATTTTTAAGTATCACAATAGATGGGGAGAATTAACAGAGTACGATTATACAAAGTATAATATATCAGGCAACTCTGATATAAATGGGTTTGAGGCAGGAAGTGAAAAGTATGGATACGGTATAGAAGGTATACAAGAAAATGATATAATAGGAGAAATACCAGCTAAATCTAAAGAATATTTATATAAATTCATTGAACTATCAAAAGAAAAAGAATTTGAGCTTATATTTACAAATGCTCCTTATGATTATTCAAGCAATGATTTTGAAGGCTGGTACAAAGATGATGCTGCTATGTTTAATAAAGTATCTATTATAAGTAAAGAAAATAATATACCATTTATAAATTATTCTTTGTCAAAAAAAATGAGTGAAATTAATTTTGATTTTAAAGAAGATATGAATAACATAGGTCATACCAATATATGGGGAGCTGATAAAGTGAGTTTAGATTTAGCAAAATTTTTAAAAGAAAATTATAAATTATAAGAGTATAGATAATAAATAGAGATATTAGAAAGATTTTTAAATTGCTAATATCCCTATTAAAGTATATTGATTAATTTATCAATGCTTTTGAGAGTTATTCAACCAAGAACTCCAAGTTGTATCAAAGTTTCCATTAGTATCTTTACAATAATTGAAGAATTTATTTAAAAAATTAACTCGGTCATTTGATGAAAATTCAGATATTTCTTTTTCATTAAAACTAGCTAAAGCCAATTGTCTTTTTACAATTTCATCAGAAGTAGCATTTTTATAATTTTTCATCATATCGTACATAATCATAAAAGTAGTTGTTCTACCAAATCCTGCTTTGCAATGAAAATGTATCCAATTATCTTTTGAACATTCCTTTACAATATTTATAAAACAGTCGATTATCTCATTTGTAGGTAGCTTTGTATCTGTTACTGGAACTCTTGAATAATTCAAAGAATGAGTTTTTGTAATTTGTTTTTCAGATAAAACTTCTTTTGGAATTACGCTTATTTCTGGATGATTATAAAAGTTAAATGGAGTATTTAATTTTATACTTTTTAAATCTTTCTTTTCTTTAAATGTAACTGCTGCTTTGCTAAGACCTAAGTTAGAATCATTCTTCTCATTTGCAAAACTAATGGGGTATTCATTTAGAAATCCGTGAGATTCTTGTCTTAAATCAATAATTAATATAGGAAGTTTACTTTCTATAGATTTTGTTAAAATATCTAAATTATCTTTAGAAAATTGTTGACTTCCGGATGTATTTAAAGTTTCTAATCCCTTTAAATTTAAAGAAGATTTGTTTTGTATATTTGTTAGATTAGAAGTAGTTCTAAAATTATTGGGAATTTTATCTTTTTTTAAACTATCAACTATAAGATTTACATCACTTTTATTATTTGGTTCATTAAATGCTAAAGCTATATTAAAGTTTAAAAAGAATGAAGAAAAAATAGTAATTAATAATAGCAGTGGAATATATAATTTAAGTTTTGCTTTTTTGTACATTAAAAATCACCTCATTGTGTTAATTAAATTTATTACATATGCTTAATATGTCTAATAAAAACAATTTATATTCAAAAGATTAGTAATTGTAGTTAAACATACAAATGTGAATTTAAGATTAAAATACAATTTTATGGTATAATACTTGAATAAATTATTAAAATGTAAGGGGAGAAGGGATATGTTTGGGACTATAGTAGATTCCATATCTATAATATGTGGATGTTTAATAGGATTACTTCTAAAAGGAAAATTAACTGAAAAAATTAGTTCTACAATAATGAGTGGGTTGGCTTTATGTGCACTTTATATCGGAATATCAGGAGCTTTAAAAGGTGAAGATACTTTACAAATAATTCTTTGTATTGCTATAGGTTCACTTATAGGAGAAATTATTGACATTGACAAAAGATTGAATTATTTGGGAGAAATTATGGCAAATAGATTAAATTATAAAAATGTAGATGAAAAAGAAATTAAAAATGAAGTTTCTATTGCAGAAGGATTTGTTGCAGCAAGTTTATTATTTTGTGTTGGCGCTATGGCTATAGTAGGATCTTTGGAAAGTGGTTTGAGAGGTGATCATACAATTTTATTTGCTAAATCAGTATTAGATGGAGTATCATCAATTATTTTTAGTTCATCATTAGGTATAGGTGTAATGTTATCTTCAGTAGTAGTTTTTATTTATCAGGGAATAATAACTGTATTAGCAAATAGTCTTTCTGCAATATTAAATGATGTGATTATATCCAATATGTCCTCTGTTGGGAGTATTTTAATTATTGGATTAGCATTAAATATACTTGGGGTAAGCAAAATTAAAGTTGCAAACATGATCCCAGCTATATTTATACCAATAATATTTGGAATTTTTTGAGATTACATATTATTATTATTATTATTATTAAGTAATAATAATTTTCATTAGGTAACTTAATTGTAAATATTTAGAGTTACTTAGATACTTAGCTTTGTTTTAAGTGAATATTGATATATAATATCAATGATATTTTAAACATAGCAAAATACTAAGGAGGATTAGATTTAATGAATGAAAATACTAATAAGAAAATAACGACTATAGATGTAAGTGAAATAGATGAATTATTAGGAAAGATAGAATTGATAGACATAAGAGAGCCTTTTGAATATAGAGTAGGAAGTCTTAAGACGTCTAAAAACATACCAATGCATGATTTATTGGATAATGCAGATAATTACTTAGATAAAAACAAGGAATATTATTTGATATGTAGATCGGGAGCAAGAACAGCTAGCGTGTGTATTGATCTAAGAGAAAAAGGATTTGATGTTATAAATGTTTATGGTGGAATGATATCTTATGATGGAGATCAATTAAATGATTAGCTATTAAATAATAAGTTATCTCAATTTTTAATATTGAGGTAACTTATTTTGTTTATTACTTGAAAAATATTTACAATAGGATTATAATCTAATTAAGCAAATACTTAATTAGATTATATAAGAGGTCTTTATGAATAGTTTTATAAATTTATTTAAAGCAATAGCTGATGAAACAAGAGTAAATATATTAATATTACTATCTAAAAAAAATATGTGCGCAAAAGGGATTGCAAAGCACTTAAGAATAAGTGAAGCAGCTGTCTCTCAACATATAAAGATATTGAAAGAATCGCAACTTATAATAGGATATAAAATAGGATATTATATTATTTATGATTTAAATGAAGAGAGAATAAATGATGCTATTAAGTTTTTAAATTTAATAACTAATAGCGATAATATATCATTAAGCTTAAATTCTAAAGATAAGAATTATAAAGTAGGATCTCTTATGTGTTTATCAAATTGCAAAAACAAAAAATGTTCTAAAAAAGAATTAATTAAGGAGGAATTGACAATGAAAGTATGTTTTCCAGTAAAATCAAATGAAGGTGTAAATAGTATTCCATATAATCACTTTGGAACAGCACCATTATTTATAATATGTGATACTGAAACTAATGAAGTTAAATCATTAAACAATGGTGATTTAGGTCATGAACATGGGAAATGCCAACCAATAAAAGCATTATCAGGTGAAATTGTAGATGCAGTAATAGTAGGTGGAATAGGAAGTGGTGCTATTACAAAACTTAATTCTATGGGAATTAAAGTTTTTAAAGCAATAGAAGGAAATGTTAACAAAAACTTAGAAGCATATAAAAAAGGTGAATTAACAGAATTCCCATCTAATCATACATGTAGCCATGATGGATGTGGTCATTAATAATATGAAAAACTGATTTGTTTCAGTACAATATTGACATGTGCACAAGAAAAGCTGGGCAGAGTCTAAACGACAAGGGTTTATTTGTTTATTTACAGATTAACTCATAACAAAAGGAGTATTGATAAATAGGATTATCAATACTCTTTTTGTCTGTTATAATTTATTAACTTCATATAAAGTGCTAAATTATATTTATGCAAATTAAGTAAGTTGAATATTAAACCGTATGCTTTTCCTAATAATATAAAAATAAAAATCATATGGTAAAAGTTACACAGAAACATTATAATATAATGAAAGAGAATAGTATTATTAGCAATTATATGCAATAAGGGGGAATAAAAATGAAAAAAGTTAGAATAGCACTACTAGGATTGGGGAATGTTGGTCGTGGTGTTTGTATGATTTTAAATTCTAATAAAGAAGAAATAATGAAACGTTCAGGTTATGAAGTTGAAATTGCTAAGATTCTTGTAAGAGATAAAAGCAAAGCAAGAGGAGTAGAAGTTTCAGAAGAACTTATAACTACAAGTTTTGATGAAATATTAAATGATAATTCTATCAAAATAGTTATTGAAATTATGGGAGGAATAGATCCAGCTAAGGAATATATGATAAAGTGCATGAATGCAGGTAAACATATTGTAACAGCAAATAAAATGTTAATTGCAACACATGGAGATGAACTTTTTGAAAAAGCTGATAGCAATAATGTTATGTTTAAATATGAAGCAAGTGTTGCAGGTGGAATTCCAATAATAAATGGAATAGATGAAAGTTTGACTGCAAATAAAATAAAAGAATTATATGGAATTATAAATGGTACTACAAATTATATTTTAACTAAAATGGAATGTGATGGATTAGAATTTGACGAAGCTTTAAAAGAAGCACAAGAAAAAGGTTATGCAGAAGCAGATCCTACATCTGATATAGATGGTTATGATGCTCAATATAAATTAGCAATACTTTCATCATTGGCATTTGGAACAAAGGTTGACGTAGATAATGTTTATAGGGAAGGAATAACTAATATAAATCCTATAGATATGGAATATGCAAAAGAATTTAAAATGGTTATTAAATTGCTTGCAATTGTAAAAGAAGTTAAGGGAAAACTTGAATTAAGAGTTCATCCAACTATGATACCTAAAAAACATCCACTAGCTAATGTATATGATTCATTTAATGCTGTGTTTGTAAAGGGAAATGCAGTTGGTGATTTAATGTTTTATGGTAGAGGAGCAGGAGATTTACCAACAGGTAGTGCTGTAGTTAGTGATGTTATTTCTATGCTTAGAAGTAATGTTGATTTAGAAAATTATAATTCAGTAGTAAAAAATAATTTATGGGATAGAGAAATATCAGATATAAAAGATGTTGAAAGTAAGTTTTATATTAGAGCAACTGTATTAGATGAATCAGGAGTCTTAGGTGAAATAACTGCTATTTTAGGAAAACATAATGTTAGTTTAAGATCAGTTATTCAAAAAGGTGAGGAAAATGAAGAGGGTCAAGTAACAATAGTTTTAGTTACACATAAGACAACTCAAGCTCAAATATATAGCTCTTGCAATGAAATATCTAATTTAAGTTCTGTAAATAAAATAGACAATATAATAAGAATAGAAGATTTTAAAGAGTAGATTAAAAAATAGATTTATGATATGCTCTCTTTATAGTAGACAGTTAAAATAATAAAACTGTTTTCTTTATAAAGGGAGTAGTTTATTATATGACTGGTTTTTTATTTTAAAATAAAGGTCATGTTTTAAGAACATATAAATAAAAGAATGATAAAAATAATACTTATTATAAATTTTAAAGCTGAATTCCTGTAAAAAATATTTTATTAATTAACAATTTATTAATAAAGGAGAGTAAATAAGCATAAGAATAGATATATAACGAGTCATATCAAGAAAGTTAAAAAAATAACAATGTTGACAAGATTATACAAGTGTGTAATAATAAAAACATCAAAAGAAAACGTTTGTATAGAGGGTGCACAATGAATAATATTAAAGAATTATTAGAAGAAAATCCAATAATAGCAGCAGTAAAAGATATGAAACAATTAGACGTAGCATTAGAATCCTCAGCTGAAATAATTTTTGTACTATTTGGAGACGTAATGAACATTAAAGAAATTAGTGAATTAATAGTTTCCAAAGGTAAAGTAGGTGTGATTCACATTGATTTAGTAGAAGGCTTTACGAATAAAGAAGTTGTTATAAAATTCTTAAAACAAGAAACTAAATTTAAAGGAATTATTAGTACAAAACCTCAAGTAGTAAAGATAGCAAAAAATTATGGGTTAGTAGCAATACAAAGAGTATTTATATTTGATACGTTATCATTAAAAAATGCAGAAAATCATTTAGTAGTAGATTGCGATGCATTAGAAGTGTTACCAGGAGTTATTCCAAAAGTTATAGAAATTATATCAAAAAAATCAAATAAACCGGTTGTTGCAGGCGGTCTGATTGAAACTAAAGAGGATGTTATGTTAGCGCTAAGTTCAGGTGCAACATGTGTCTCAACAACTAAAAATAAAATATGGAATATGTAGGCTTTAGATTTAGTTAGTATAGTCTTATAAAGCAAAAAAGTTTTATTTGGCTTTATTTATAAAATTTATTTATTTATGATGAGAGGATTGGTGAATTAAATGGGTAAATATGTTGTAGCGTTAGATCAAGGAACTACAAGTTCAAGAGCTATTATTTTCGACAAGGAACAAAATATTGTAGGTGTAAGCCAAAAAGAGTTTACACAAATATATCCACATGAAGGTTGGGTAGAACATAATCCGCTAGAAATATGGTCAAGCCAATATGGAGTACTTCAAGAAGTATTAGCAAAAACTAACATTACGGCTGATGAAATAGCAGCTATAGGTATAACAAATCAAAGAGAAACTACAATTGTATGGGATAAAAATACTGGGGAACCAGTTTACAATGCTATAGTATGGCAATGTAGAAGAACTGCTGGTATAGTAGATGAATTAAAGAAAGACGAAGAATTTGCTGAATATGTAAAAGCAAATACAGGATTATTATTAGATGCTTACTTCTCAGGAACTAAAATTAAATGGATTTTAGATAATGTTGAAGGCGCAAGAGAAAAAGCTGAAAAAGGCGATTTATTATTTGGTACAGTTGATACATGGTTAGTTTGGAAGTTAACAAATGGTAAGGTTCATGTAACCGACTACACTAATGCTTCTAGAACTATGCTATACAATATAAAAGAATTAAGATGGGATGAAAAAATCATCAATAAACTAGGAATACCAACTTCTATGTTACCAGAAGTTAAGAATTCTTCAGAAGTTTATGGTCATACTAATCTTGGCGGCGTTGGTGGCGTTAGAGTTCCAATATCTGGTATGGCTGGAGATCAACAATGTGCATTATTTGGACAAACTTGTTTCGAAAAAGGTAGTGCTAAAAACACTTACGGAACTGGTTGTTTCTTACTTATGAATACAGGCGAAGATATGGTTCTTAGCAAAAATGGTCTTGTAACTACAATTGCTGTTGGTATAAATGATAAAGTTGAATATGCGTTAGAAGGATCAGTATTCGTTGGTGGAGCTGTAATTCAATGGATAAGAGATGAACTTCAATTCATCCATGATGCAGCAGATTCAGAATATTTTGCTAAAAAAGTAGAAGATAATGGTGGAGTTTATGTAGTACCAGCATTCGTTGGACTAGGAGCACCATATTGGGATATGTATGCTAGAGGAGCTATCTTTGGATTAACTAGAGGAGCTAATAGAAATCATATAATTAGAGCAGCATTAGAATCAATAGCTTATCAAACTAATGATTTATTAACTGCTATGGCAGAAGATGCTGGATGTAAATTAGCATCACTTAGAGTTGATGGAGGAGCTAGTAGAAATGATTTATTAATGCAATTCCAAGCTGATATTTCAAATACTCAAGTTCTTAGACCAATCATCACTGAAACTACAGCTTTAGGAGCTGCTTACTTAGCAGGTCTTGCAGTTGGATTCTGGGAATCTAAAGAAGAAATTGCAACTAAATGGGCTGTTAGTAAGAGCTATGGACCAACTTTTGAAAGTGCTAAGAGAGAAAAGCTAAACAAAGGATGGAAAAATGCAGTTTCAAGAGTTAAAGGTTGGGCAGAATAGTAGACAAACCTAAACATTTATGTTATAATATAAATATAAAGTAAATAAAAAGTGCTTAGAGAATTAGAGTCAAGCACAAAGACAGATTACTTGTTATTTGTAATTTGTGTTTGTGATTGGCTCTTTTGTTATATAAAAGGAGGATAAAATATGTATGATGTAGCAATAATTGGAGCTGGTGTCATTGGAGCTTCTATATTTAGAGAATTAACTAAATATAACTTAAAAGTAGCTGTTTTAGAGAAAGAAAAGGATGTATCAATGGGTACTTCAAAGGCTAACTCAGCAATAGTACATGCTGGATTCGATCCAAAGATAGGTACTTTAATGGCTAAGTACAATGTAAAAGGAAATGAAATGTATGAAGATCTTTGTAAAGAGTTAGATGTTCCGTTTAAAAGAAATGGTTCATTAGTTGTAGCTCATTCAGAAGAAGAAATGCAAACAGTAAGAGATCTTTGTGAAAATGGTACTAAAATAGGTGTTAGAAACCTAAGAGTTATAGATAAAGAAGAATTATTAAAAATGGAACCAAATCTTACAGATGAAGTTCATGGAGCTTTATATGCACCAACTGGTGGAATAGTTGGACCGTTTGAATTTACAATTGCATTATGTGAAAACGGTGTAACTAATGGTGGAGAAATTAAACTTAAAAAAGAAGTTTCTTCAATCAAAAAAGAAAATGGAATATTTATAATAGAAACTACTGATGGAGAAAAAGTAGAAGCTAAATATATAGTAAATGCTGCTGGCCTTTATGCAGATAAAGTACACAATATGATTTGTAAAGAAACATTTAATATTACTCCAAGAACTGGTGAATATTATGTAATGGATAAATCTCAAGGTAAAATAGTATCTCATACAATATTCCCTTGTCCTTCTAAAATGGGTAAAGGTATATTAGTTAGTCCAACAATACATGGTAACCTTATCATAGGACCAGATGCTATAGATATCGAAGATAAAGAAGATTTAGGAACAAATGGTGAAGGATTAGACGCTATAAGAGAATCTGCTATGCATACTACTACAAAGATTAATTTCAGAGAAAGCATAAGAAACTTTGCAGGTTTAAGAGCAACACCAAGTACAGGAGACTTCATAATTGAAGAAAATGATGAAGTTAAAGGATTCGTTGATGCTGCTGGTATGAAATCACCAGGATTAACTTCAGCTCCAGCTGTAGCTGAAGCAGTAGTTGAAATATTAGGTAATGCAGGTCTTAAATTAACTAAGAAAGATAACTTCATAGCTAAGAGACATCAAGTTCACTTTATGGAATTATCAGCTGAAGAAAAAGCTGAAATGATTAAGAAAAACCCACAATACGGTAGAATGATCTGTAGATGTGAAAGCATCACTGAAGGTGAAATCGTTGATTCTATAAAGAGATCATTTGGAACACTTTCTCTAGACGGTGTTAAGAGAAGATGTAGACCAGGAATGGGAAGATGCCAAGGCGGATTCTGTGGACCAAGAGTTCAAGAAATAATAGCAAGAGAATGTGGTGTTAAATTAGAAGAAGTAGTACAAGAAAAAGACGGTTCTTACATTTTAACAGGAAAAACTAAGTAGGAGGCTTTAATTATGAGTTATGAATTAATAGTAATTGGTGGAGGTCCAGCAGGACTTGCAGCAGCACACGAAGCATATACTAATGGAATCAAGAAGATATTAATATTAGAAAGAGACAAAGAACTTGGAGGAATCCTAAATCAATGCATACATAATGGATTTGGGCTTCACACTTTCAAAGAAGAATTAACAGGTCCTGAATATGCAAGCAGATTTATTGATATGTTACAAGATACAGATGTAGAAGTTAAATTAGATACAATGGTATTAAATATAGATGAAGACAAAACTGTACATGCAATGAATTCAGAAGAAGGCTACATGACTTTAAAAACAAATGCAGTAATTCTTGCAATGGGTTGTAGAGAAAGAACTAGAGGAGCTATAAATACTCCTGGAGACAGACCAGCAGGTGTATTCACAGCAGGTGCTGCTCAAAGATATATAAACATGGAAGGATATATGCCAGGTAAAGAAGTATTAATACTTGGATCTGGAGATATCGGATTAATAATGGCTAGAAGAATGACACTTGAAGGTGCTAAGGTTAAAGCTGTTGTTGAATTATGTCCATATTCTAATGGATTAAACAGAAACATTGTTCAATGTTTAAATGATTATGATATTCCTCTATACTTATCACACACTATAATTGATATAGTAGGAGATACAAGAGTAGAAAAAGTTGTAATTGCTGAAGTTGGTCCAGACAGAAAACCAATTAAAGGAACTGAAAAAGAATTTACTGTTGATACATTATTATTATCAGTAGGTCTTATCCCAGAAAATGAATTATCAACAAATGCTGGTATTCAAAAAGATAACAGAACTAATGGTTTAATAGTAACAGAAAACATGGAAACTTCAATGGATGGAGTATTTGCTTGTGGTAATGTAGTACACGTTCATGACTTAGTTGACTTTGTTACTCAAGAATCAAAACATGCTGGACAAGCAGCTGCTAAATACATTAAGAAAGAACTTAAAAAAGGTAGTTATGTAAATATAATTAATGGACAAAATGTTAATTATACAGTACCTCAAAAACTTGATGTAGAAGCAGTAGACGATAAATTAACTATATTCATGAGAGTTAATAACATTTATCATAATAAGGCTTTAGTTGTAAGATGTAATGGTGAAGAAATTGCTAAGTTTAAGAGAGCTCACTTAGCACCATCAGAAATGGAAAAGGTTATTTTAAGTAAGCCTTTATTAGAAAAAGTTAAAGATGATATTACAATATCATTAGAGGATGGTGAATAAGATGATAAAAGAATTAATTTGTATAAGCTGCCCAATGGGTTGTCATTTAAAAGTAGACGCAGAAAATAATACTGTAACAGGTAACACTTGTAAAAGAGGTGCAGAATACGGTATAAACGAAGTTACTCACCCAGTTAGAGTAATAACTTCAACTGTTAAAGTAAAGGGAGGACAACTTCCAGTTATACCAGTAAAAACTAATGGAGCAATTCCAAAGGGTCTTAACTTCAAATGCATGGAAGTTTTATCTGGAGTAGAATTACAAGCACCAGTTAAAATTGGAGATGTTATAGTTAAAGATGTATTAGGAACAGGCGTTGATATTGTAGCTGCTAGAAATATGAAAGCAATCTAATATTAACACAAATAGTGCACCAAAATTTGGTGCACTATTTTATTTTTTATTTTCAGGTATATGTTTAAAAATGTTAATATATGATATACTAGGCATATCATATTTTAAAATTATGTTTTATAGTATAAAAAATGGACTCGTATAAATTACGAATCCATTTTTTTATATTAGTTTTATTGTTATATCTCTTAAAGTGATTTTTTACAAAAGGATCATTATCCTGATAACTATCAATCTATTTATACTATAATATTAAATATTGTTTTAAAATTGCGTTGGATATTAATTAAAAGCATTATAAATAGCAGTTATGGCTTTTTCAAAACTATCATTTTCTATACCAACTAATATGTTGATTTCACTAGATCCTTGGTCAATCATTCTTATATTTACATTAGCTTCTGATAACGCAGTAAATACTTTTGATGCTACACCTTTTTGTTTAGCCATACCTTTACCAACAGTAGCTATTAAGGCCAGGTTAGGATGAACTTCTATTGTGTCAGGATTACAAGTTTTTTTAATTTCTTCAACAATTAAAGAAGTTTTATTTTTTAATTGAGAATCTGAAATTACTAAACAAACAGTATCTATACCAGAAGGCATGTTTTCAAATGAAACATTATGCTGTTCAAGTATTGATAGTAATTTTCTACAAAAACCTAATTCAGAATTCATAAGAGCTTTTGCAATTGAAATTACAGTAAAATTTTTTTTACCAGCTATACCAGTTATAGTTTGTAAATCTTCACTTAAAGAGTCCTCTACTATAAATGTTCCGTTATCTTCTGGTTTGTTAGTATTTTTTATATTAATTGGAATACCTGCTTTTCTTACAGGGAAAATAGCTTCTTCATGTAAAACAGAAGCACCCATATAAGAAAGCTCTCTAAGCTCAGTATAAGTTATTGTGCTTATAGGTTTTGGATTAGATATTATTCTAGGATCAGCCATTAGAAATCCAGAAACATCCGTCCAATTTTCATAAAGATCAGCATTTAAACTTGCAGTAACTAAAGCGCCAGTAACATCTGATCCACCTCTTGAAAAAGTTACTATATTTCCATTGCTATCAGAACCATAAAATCCTGGAATAACAGCTTTGTCAATTGATGAAAGTTTTTCTTTTAATAATCTTAATGTTTCATCATAATTTAAACACCCGTCAGTATTAAATTTAATTACATCTTTAGCATCAACAAATTCAAATCCTAAATAATTGCTAAGAATTAGAGCATTTAAATATTCCCCTCTGCTAGCTGCATAATCACTAGAAGCCCCCTCTTCTAAATCCTTTTTTATAATGTCTAAGTGAGATTTGATATTAAGATCTAATTCTAAATCTGTTACTATTCCAATATATCTGTTTTTAATATGATTAAAAACATCGTCTAAAGATATGCCAGCATTGATGTGTGCATGACAAAGGTATAGTAAATCAGTGATTTTAGAATCTTTAGAAGTTCTTTTTCCAGGTGCAGATGGTACAATATATTTTCTAGCTTTATTAGATGTGATTATGCTTTTCACTTTTCTAAATTGTACAGCATCAGCTAATGAACTTCCGCCAAATTTTGTTATAATAGTATTCATTTTTTATAGCCCCCCAAAAAATAAAGTATATATTTTGATAACTTACTTATATTACTTATATAAGAGTATCAAATTTATGTTTATTTATATAATTTTATACATAATAAATTGTAACAATTTATTATTCAATATTCAACAATTTTGTATATAAATATATCTAATTATTGAATAATAAAAAAGATTATATATAATATTATAAATAAGTTCTCACTTAATAGAATTGACATTTAAGTATAAAAATATTAATAAAATTAACTATTTAGTATATATTTTAGGAAAAAATAAAAAAATCTAAAAAAAAATCTTGAGTTATATAAGAATATCATATATAATTATATCAATAAAATTATTGAACAAAGGCGTTCAATGGATATATTGATATATCCATTGTTCGCCTTTTTTACTTAAAGGGGGAATTAGAAATGGCAAAATACAGTAAAGAAGATATCATGAACTTAGTAAAGGAAAATGGGGTTAGATTTATAAGATTACAGTTCACTGATATGTTTGGAGCATTAAAAAATGTAGCAATAACAGATAGGCAATTAGAAAAAGCACTAAATAATGAATGTATGTTTGATGGATCATCTATTGATGGATTTGTTAGAATTGAAGAATCTGATATGAACTTGAGACCAAATCTAGATAGTTTTGTAATATTTCCATGGAGACCTCAACAAGGTAAAGTTGCAAGATTAATATGTGATGTATATAAACCAGATGGCACACCATTTGAAGGAGATCCAAGATATATATTAAAGAAGGCTATTTCAGAAGCAGCTAAACTTGGATATGAGATGAATGTTGGTCCAGAATGTGAATTCTTTTTATTTGAAACTGATGAATATGGCAAACCAACAACCAAAACACAAGATAGTGCTGGATATTTTGATTTAGCACCTACGGATTTAGGAGAAAATGCTAGAAGAGATATGACTTTAGTGTTAGAAGATATGGGATTTGAAATAGAAGCTTCTCACCATGAAGTTGCAGAAGGACAAAATGAAATAGATTTTAAATATGCAGATGCATTAAGTACTGCAGATAATATAATGACATTTAAATTAGTAGTTAAGGCAATAGCACAAAAACATGGATTGTATGCGTCTTTTATGCCTAAACCTGTTTTTGGAATTAATGGTTCAGGAATGCATGTTAATATGTCATTATTTAAAGATGGTAACAATGTATTTGTTGATGAAAATGATCCAAATGGATTAAGTAAAATAGCATATAATTTTATAGCAGGTTTATTAAAAAACATAAAAGGTCTTACAGCAGTAACAAATCCATTAGTTAATTCATATAAGAGATTAGTACCAGGATATGAAGCACCTGTTTATTTAGCTTGGTCATGTAAAAATAGAACAGCATTAATTAGGGTTCCAGCAGCTAGGGGAGCAGGAACTAGAGTAGAATTAAGATGTCCAGATCCAAGTTCAAATCCATACTTAGTATTAGCATGTCTTTTACAAGCAGGATTAGATGGAATTAAAAATAATTTACAACCACCAGCAGGAATAGAGGCAAATATCTTTGCTATGAACGATGAGGAAAGAAAAGCTGAAGGAATAGATAATTTACCAAATAATTTATATGAGGCAGTTAATTTTATGAAAGAAAGTAATCTTGCAAAAGAAGCTTTAGGAGAACATATATATAAGACTTATGTTTCAGCTAAAGCTGCTGAATGGGATGATTATAGAACTAAAGTTCATGATTGGGAAATAGAAAATTATCTTAATAAATATTAGTAAAGTTTAAGGTGGGGTTGCGATGATGGAATCTCGAGGCAAAATAATTATAGCATTAAGTAATATGGAAACTAATAAGAAGCTAAAATGTTTATTGATGCAAGAAGAGTATGATGTTTTAGCCTTATGTACATCAGGAAATGAATTAATTAGAATAGTTATGCAATATTCACCAGATTTGGTTTTAGTAGGCTATAAGTTTAAGGATATGAGTTTACTAGATGTATATGAAGCAATATATGATTTTACAAGTTTTTTAGCATTAGTTAATGAACCCTATCGTTCTTTTATAGAAGAAGATACTGATATATATTGTATAGGAACCAAAATTTCCAATGTACTTTTAAAGAATTCTATTGATATTATATTTCAAGGAAAGAAAAGAATATTAAAATTGCAACAACAAGTGCAAAATTTAGAAAATACATTAGAAGATAGAAAGTTAATTGAGAAAGCTAAGGGAAATATCATGGAAGATAAAAATATGAGTGAAAATGAAGCTTTTAGATATATTCAAAAATTAAGTATGAATTTAGGAAAAAAAATGAGTGACGTTGCTTCTCTAATATTAGAGAATAATTTATAATTTTTTTTAATTAAGCTGTACAAAATCACTTATTGTAGTAAAATATACGAGTAATAATATCGAAAAAAGGTATTTTTACTCGTTATTTTGCTACTCATAAATATATTATTGTAAGGAGGAACGCAAATGGAAAAATTTATTCCTAAAAAGCAAGGGTTATATAATCCATGTTTTGAACATGATGCTTGTGGCATTGGTACAATTGTAAATATTGATGGCGAAAAATCCCATGATATTTTATCAGATTGTTTAACTATATTAGAAAAATTAAAACATAGAGGTGGAACTGGTGCTGATGAAAATACAGGTGATGGTGCAGGTGTTCTATTAAATATACCCCATAAATTTTTTACTGAAGAGCTAAAATCAAAAGGCATTGTTTTAGGTAATGAAGGTGATTATGCTGTTGGTATGATTTTTTTACCTCAAGAAGAGAAAGCAAGAAAAGAAGCAGAAAGCCTTATTGAAGATATATGTAAAGAAGAAGGATTAGAAGTAATAGGATGGAGAGATGTTCCAAGTAATCCTTCAATTTTAGGTAAAGCATCCTTAGAAGCTATGCCCGTAATAAAACAAATTTTCGTAAAAAGAGTTGGAACTAAAAAAGGAATTGCATTTGAAAGAAAATTATATATTGTTAGAAGAAATATAGAAAAAAGAGCTACTTGGATAAGTAAATTCTTAAATGAAATTTTTTATATGGCTTCTTTTTCATCAAAGACAATAGTATATAAAGGAATGTTATTATCTACTCAATTAAGAGAATTTTATAAAGATTTAGAAGACGAGAGAGTAGAAACATCACTTGCATTAGTACATTCTAGATATAGTACTAATACATTTCCAAGTTGGGAAAGAGCACATCCTAATAGATTCATGATTCATAATGGTGAGATAAACACATTAAGAGGGAATGTAAACAAGGTTTACTCTAGAGAAACTAATGTAAAATCAAGAGCACTTGGAAAAGATTTAATTAGGGTGCTTCCTATTATAAATAAAGAAGGATCAGATTCAGCAATTTTAGATAATAATTTGGAATTTTTATATATGAATGGAATGGATTTAACTAGAGCTGTAATGATGGCAATTCCAGAACCATGGCAAAAAAGTAAAACTATGAGCAAAGAGAAAAAAGCCTTTTACGAATATAATGCTACATTGATGGAACCATGGGATGGTCCTGCTGCAATAGTATTTACTGATGGTGAAAAAGTAGGTGCAGTGTTAGATAGAAATGGTTTAAGACCATCAAGATATTATATAACTAAAGATAGAAGATTAATTTTATCTTCAGAAGTAGGTGCACTAGATATTCCATCAGAGATAATTGAGAAAAAAGATAGATTAAGACCAGGCAGAATGCTTATTGTTGATACAATTAAAAAAGAAGTTATTGATGATGAAGAACTAAAGCATACTTATGCTACAGAACATCCTTACGGGGAATGGCTTGAAGAGAAATTAGTTACTTTAGATAAAATTAATGATAGAAAGACTTTGAAAATAGAGTATGACAAGGATACAAGAAAAAGATTAGAAAAAACTTTTGGATATACTTATGAAGAAGTAAAAACAACTATTCTTCATATGGCTGAAAATGGTGCAGAACCACTTGCTGCAATGGGGATAGACGTTCCAATTGCTCCATTATCTAAAGAAGCACAACCTTTGTTTAATTATTTTAAACAATTATTTGCACAAGTAACTAATCCACCTATAGATGCAATAAGAGAAGAGATAGTTACAGCGTCTAATATTTATTTAGGACCAGAAGGAAATATTTTAGAAGATAAATCTTCAAATTGTGAACTACTTAAGCTTGAGTCTCCAATAATAAACAATGAAGAATTATCAAAAATAAAAGCACTTAATAAGGGAGAGATAAAAACAAAGGTTATAGATATAGTATTTGATAAGGGAAGTTCTTTAGAAGATGCCATAGATGAAATGTTTGATAAAGCACAAGAAGCCTATGAAAAAGGATATACTTTACTTGTATTATCTGATAGAAATGTATGCTCAACTAAAGTACCAATACCATCATTACTTGCAGTTTCAGCACTTCATCAATATTTAGTTAAAAAGGGTACTAGAACATCGGTAGGGTTAATACTTGAAAGTGGAGAACCAAGAGAAATTCATCATTTTGCAACATTAATTGGTTTTGGAGCATCAGCTGTAAATCCATATATGGCATATGAATCTTTAAGAGAACTTATTGAGGAAGGGTTACTTGAAATTGAGTATGATAAGGCTGTTTATAATTATAATAAAGCAGTAGTTAAAGGAATAATTAAGATACTTTCTAAAATGGGAATATCAACAATTCAATCTTATCAAGGTGCTCAAATTTTTGAAGCAGTTGGTATTGGCAAAAAAGTTATAGATAGATATTTTACTAATACAGTAAGTAGAATTGGCGGAATAGGATTAGAAGAAATTCAAAGAGAAGCTGAAATAAATCATGAAAAAGGTTTTAAAGATAAAACTTATGCAGCAGATTTTCAATTAGATTCACCTGGTTATGAAAAATTAAGATCAGGAGAAGAAAAAGAAGAACATTTATATAATCCTAATACCATACATAAGTTACAAAAAGCTACTAAAACTGGAGATTATGAATTATTTAAAGAATATGCATCCTTAATTAATGATGAAGAAGCAGAAATAACATTAAGAGGATTATTAGAGTTTAATTATAATTCATCAGAAATTCCATTAGATGAAGTAGAATCTGTTTCTGAAATAGTTAAAAGATTTAAAACAGGAGCTATGTCTTATGGATCAATTTCCAAAGAAGCTCATGAAGCATTAGCTATTGCAATGAATAGAGTTGGCGGAAAATCTAATACTGGTGAAGGTGGAGAAGATAGTGAAAGATGGATTGTAGATAAAAATGGAGATTCAAGAAGGTCTTCAATAAAACAAATTGCTTCTGGTAGATTTGGTGTTACATCTGAATATTTAGTAAATGCTGATGAACTTCAAATAAAACTTGCGCAAGGAGCAAAACCAGGTGAAGGTGGTCAATTACCAGCTACTAAAGTTTATCCATGGGTTGCTAAGACTAGACACTCAACTACTGGTGTAGGACTTATATCACCACCACCACACCATGATATATATTCAATAGAAGATTTAGCACAATTAATTTATGATTTAAAAAATGCCAATATGGATGCAAGAATATCTGTTAAACTAGTTTCAGAATGTGGAGTAGGAACAGTTGCAGCTGGAGTTGCTAAAGGTGGAGCTGATGTAATATTGATTTCAGGATATGATGGAGGAACAGGAGCATCACCTAAGAATTCAATAAAAAATGCAGGACTTCCATGGGAGCTTGGACTTGCAGAAGCACATCAAACATTATTACTTAATGAACTAAGAGACAGAGTAACAGTAGAGGTTGATGGAAAGCTTATGACAGGCAGAGATGTTGCAATTGCAGCGCTTCTTGGAGCAGAGGAATTTGGATTTGCAACAGCACCTTTAGTATCACTTGGATGTGTTATGATGAGAGTTTGTAATTTAGATACTTGCCCTGTAGGAATAGCAACACAAAATGAAGAACTTAGAAAAAGATTTAAAGGAAAGCCAGAATATGTAGTTAATTTTATGTACTTTATAGCACAGGAATTAAGAGAAATCATGGCAAAACTTGGATTTAGAAAAATTGATGAAATGATAGGTAGAGTAGATAGATTAAAACAAAAAGAAAATATACATGGCTGGAAAGCTAAAAATATTGACTTGAGTTCTATACTTTATACTCCAGATAAATTTAAAGGTAAAGTTATTAAATTTGATGAAGCAAACAAATCTGATCATAAATTAAATGAAGTAATAGATAAAACAATGTTTGTTAAAAAGTGTAAAGATGCTATAAATGGTAATGGAAATATAAGATTTGAAGTAGATATAACAAATACTGACAGAACTCTTGGAACAATACTTGGATCTGAAATAACAAAAGTAAATGGAAATAAGGGATTACCAGAAGATAGTATAGTTATCAAATGTAATGGTGGAGCAGGTCAAAGCTTTGGTTCATTTATTCCAAAGGGATTAACGTTTGAAGTTGAAGGTGACGCTAATGATTATTTTGGAAAAGGATTATCAGGCGGTAAGCTTATAGTATATCCACCCAAGAAAGCTACTTTTATAGCAGAAGAAAATATACTTATTGGAAATGTTGCCTTATATGGTGCAACATCAGGTAAGGTGTTTATAAATGGTATTGCAGGTGAAAGATTTTGTGTAAGAAATTCAGGCGCAACAGCTGTTGTTGAAGGCGTTGGAGCACATGGGTGTGAATACATGACTGGAGGAAAGGTTGTTGTATTAGGAAAGACAGGAATCAATTTTGCGGCAGGAATGAGTGGAGGAGTTGCTTATCTTTATAAAGAAGATGACAATTTCAAGATTAATATAAATGAAGAAATGATTCTTTTAGAAGAATTAAGTTTAGAAGATGAAGAAGATTTAAAAGATTTATTAGAAGAACATGTTGAAGTTACAGGATCTTCTAAGGGTAATAAAATATTATCTAACTTTGAAAATGACAAATCTAATTTCATAAAGGTAATACCTAAAGATTATAAAAAGGTATTGAAAGCAGTAGAAAAGTATAAGAATCTTGGATTTAAAGAAGAGGAAGCTTTAATAAAAACATTCCAAGAAATAAAAGGAAGATAGGGGGCTTAAATGTGGGTAAACCAACTGGTTTTTTAGAATATGACAGAGAAGTAGGTTTAAATAGAGAACCAAAGGAAAGGTTAAAGGATTATGATGAATTTCATAAAAGTCTTTCTTTAGAAAAGCAATCTATTCAAGGTGCTAGATGCATGGATTGCGGTGTACCATTTTGTCAATCAGGTACATTATTTTCAGGAATGGTTTCAGGTTGTCCTCTTCACAACTTAATTCCTGAATGGAATGACCTAGTATATAAGGGGAAATGGGATTTGGCATATGAAAGATTAAGCAAAACAAATCCTTTTCCTGAATTTACAGGTAGAGTTTGTCCAGCTCCTTGCGAAGCAGGTTGCACAGTAGGATTAAATGGTCCAGCAGTTACTATAAAAGAAAATGAGAGAGCTATTATTGACACTGCATTTAATAATGGCAAAGTTGTAGCTAATGCACCAATAAAAAGAACAGGGAAAAAAGTAGCTATAATAGGTTCAGGTCCAGCAGGACTTGCAGCAGCCAATACATTAAATAAGTGTGGTCACAAAGTTACAGTTTATGAAAGAAATGATAGACCAGGTGGATTATTAATGTACGGAATTCCTAATATGAAACTTGATAAAGAAGTAATTTTAAGAAGAATTAGAATTATGGCAGAAGAGGGTATAAAATTTATAACTAATGCAAATGTTGGAGAAAATTATAATGCTAATGATTTAATTGAAGAGTATGATGCAATTATTTTAGCTACAGGAGCATCTAATGCAAGAGATTTAAATGTTGACGGAAGAGATAAAGCTAAAGGCATTCATTTTGCAGTAGACTTTTTAAAAGCAAATACTAAAAGCTTTTTAGATTCTAATCATGAAGATAATAATTATATATGTGCAAAAGATAAGAATGTAATTGTAATAGGTGGAGGAGATACAGGAACTGACTGTGTTGGAACTTGCCTTAGACATGGATGTAAATCATTAGTTCAACTTGAAATAATGTCTAAACCATCAAATGAAAGAAATAAAAATAATCCTTGGCCAGAATGGCCTAAAATATTAAAAGTTGATTATGGCCAAGAAGAATTTATTGATTTATATGGAAAAGACCCAAGAGAATATTTAACTACAATTACAGGAATTAATGTAGATAATGAGGGTAATATTATAAGCGTTGATACTGTAAAAGTAGAATGGAAAAAAGATGATGAAGGAAGAATGTTTCCAATTACAGTTAGAGGGACAGAAAAAACTTATGAAGCTGATTTAATTTTACTTGCTATGGGATTTACAGGATCAGAAGATTATATAAAAGAAGAATTTAAAATAGAATTTGATTCAAGAAACAATATAAATGCAAATTCAATAGATTTTAAAACTAATATTCCTAAAGTATTTGCAACTGGAGATGCTAGAATAGGTCAATCATTAGTTGTTACAGCTATTAGTGAAGGCATAAATAGTGGATTAAAAGTAAATGAATTCTTAAGAAAATAATTTAATATAATAAAATTTCAAGTAGTATTAGTTTAATTTATTAAAACTAATACTACTTTTTTTCTTAATTTTCAACAAAAACTTACATAAATATTATCAAATAATAAAAGAATACTATAGAGGTGTTTTAATATTATTTGAATTTATAGTATTATAAAAATTATACTCTTCATATCAAATTTCATTATCTTAAGCTTAAAAGAAAAACTAACAGGAGGATGAAAGATGGAAAATGAACATAAACAACTCAGGTGGTATAATCTGGCCCTAATATCTTTTGTATCTGTTTGGGGATTTGGAAATGTTGTTAATAACTTTGCAAATCAAGGATTACAAGTTATAGTTTCTTGGATATTAATTATAGGATTATATTTTATACCATACGCTTTAATGGTTGGTGAATTAGGAACAATTTTTAAAGAGGAAAAAGGTGGTGTAAGTTCATGGATAAGATCAACTTATGGAGTTAAATTAGCGTATTTAGCAGGATGGACTTATTGGGTAGTGCATATTCCATATTTGGCTCAAAAGCCACAAGCTGTTTTAATAGCATTAGGATGGGTAATTAAAGGTGATGGAACTTTATTAAAAGATATGGTTCCTTTAGTAGCTCAAAGTATAACTCTATTGATATTTTTCCTTTTCTTATGGGTGGCATCAAAAGGAATTAAGTCATTAAATAGAATAGGAACAATAGCAGGAACTGCGATTTTTATAATGTCATTGTTATACATTTTGTTAGTTATTACAGCGCCTGCATTAAGAGGAGTTAAAATTGCGACAACAGATTTATCAGTTAAAGCATTAATGCCTAATTTTAATTTTTCATATTTTACAACATTATCAATGCTAGTATTTGCAGTAGGTGGAGCAGAAAAAATATCTCCATATGTTAATAATACTAAAAATTCTAAAAAGGAATTTCCTAGAGGAATGATAGTTTTAGCTATTATGGTAACAATATCAGCTATATTAGGTTCTATAGCTATGGCAATAATGTTTGATGCAAATAATATACCGAAAGATCTTATGATGAATGGACAATATTATGCATTTAAAAAACTAGGAGAGTATTATGGATTAGGCAATTCATTATTAATTTTATATGCATTAGCTAATATGATAGCTCAGATATCAGCTTTAGTTGTATCTATTGATGCA
Source organism: Clostridium aquiflavi (assembly GCF_031344075.1). Lineage (NCBI taxonomy): Bacteria > Bacillati > Bacillota > Clostridia > Eubacteriales > Clostridiaceae > Clostridium > Clostridium aquiflavi. Next base: position 25,283 of record NZ_JAVJAN010000012.1, on the reverse strand, counting down.
CCTTTAAAAGTATTATTAGGAGATGCAGATGATAATTTTGTTCCAAAATCTTTAAGTAAGATAAATGATAAAGGTGTGCCTGTAAATGGCTACATAATGACCGCTGTATTAGTAGGAATATTGATAATTGTTCCAGCTTTGGGAATCGGCAATATGACTGATTTATTTAACTGGCTTTTAAGATTAAATGCGGTTGTAATGCCAATGAGATATTTATGGGTATTTTTAGCTTTTATTGGTATTAAGAAGGCTAGTGAAAAATATAATTCTAGCTATAAATTTGTTAAGAATGATAAATTTGCTTTAATAATAGGTGTATGGTGTTTTATATTTACAGCATTTGCATGTATAATGGGAATGTTTCCACATGGAGTAGAGGCTTATTCTCCAGAGTGGATTTTTACACTTGTACTTAATATAGTTACACCGTTCATATTATTAGGGCTAGGATTGATATTACCTAGTATGGCAAGAAGTAGGAAAAATAAATAAAAATATATAATAAGTTTATATAAAACCCTTAATAGAATATAAAATATCTTTTATTGCATTGCACATAAATTTAATATATTATATAATATAAATTAAATTAAAGCTTGCAAAGGAGTATATTATGAGAGGCAATTTTAGAAACATACTGTACTTTATTGGTAGTACATGTATAATAATTTTAATAATATCATTATTTTTTAGTATATTGCCATATATATTATTAGTTGGAGTAATAGCTTATCTTTTAATAAAGTTAATATCATTTATTAAAGGAAGAAAAGATAAATTAAATGAAGATGTAAGAAAAAATAAAAATGTATATGAAAATAATAAAGAATTTACATATGATTCAAATGATGATTTAGTTGGCGATATAATTGATGTTGAATATGAAGAGGTAGATAAGGATAAAAATAATTATTAGGATTATAGTAATTATTTTTATAAAATTTTTAATAGAAATTCTACATTAATATTTTTAAGTAGAGATAAAGAGTCTAATTTCTAGATTTTTTATCTCTTCTTATTTAATTTAAAAGTGGTATTTAAAAACTTATTATGATATAATATTAACCATAATAAAAGATGAGGTGGAGAGATAAAATGGACAATAAAAAATCATTTAGTTTTTTAAAATTATTATTAGGCGCATATATGTGTATAGGAATAGTACTTTTATTAACTAATAATTTAATTTTTGATTTAAGTTTAAATTCAGTATTGATTATAGGAATATTTGTATTATGTTCAGTAGTATATGGTGTGCTTCACAGAAATAAAAAAATTATTATGGCAGGTGGAACAGTAGCAGTCCTATATATTATATTAGCAGTGATATGTAGTCCTATAATTAGTTATAGTGCTCACAGAAATTTAATAGGAAGTATTCAAGATGTGGATTTTTCAAATGAGATACAATATATAGATTTAAATCAATTACCAACTATAGACAAAGAATTAGCGGAAAAATTAGCAGATAAAAAATTGGGTGAAATTGCAAGTCTTGGTAGCCAAGTATATGTTGGAACTTTAGATTTACAAAGTATTGATGGTGAATTATATTATGTAGCACCATTAGAACATTCTTCATTGTTTAAGTGGTTTACTAATAGAGAGGGTACAGCTGGATACATAAAGGTAAGTGCAACAAATCAAAATGATGTTCAATTAGTAACACAATTAGATGGAAAAGATTTAAGAATAAAATATTTAGATTCGTCTTATTTATTTAGCAATTTAAAAAGAGCTGCATTTTTTAGAGACATGAAAGCTGGACATACAGATTATACATTTGAATTAGATGATAGTGGAAAGCCTTATTGGGTTGTAACTAGATATGATAATGCTATTGGAATAGCAGAAACAAAAGCAATCGGAGCATTAATAATAGATGCACAAACAGGTGAATCGGAAAAGTATGGTATTGATAATTTACCTAATTGGGTAGATAGAATTCAACCATCAACATATATAAAAAGATATATAGATAAGTGGGGAGAATTAGTTCATGGAATTCTTAACTTTAGTGATAAAGATAAATTAAAATCAACTTCTGGTATGAATGTTATTTATAATAATGATACATGCTATTATTATACAGGCATAACTTCAGTAGGAAGTGATGAAAGTTTAGTAGGATTTACTTTAACAAATACAAGAAATGGTCAAACTAAATTATATAAGACAGCAGGAGCGACAGAATATGCAAGTATGAAATCTGCTGAGGGTAAAGTGCAACAATATGGATATACTGCTACATTCCCTTACTTAATAAATATTCAAAATGAACCTACATATTTTATGACACTAAAAGATTCAAGTGGACTCGTAAAACAATATGCTATGGTTAATGTGAAAAATTATAATACAGTTGGTGTTGGAGATACACTTCAATCAACTCTTAATAAATATTTAGAGGGATTAACTAACACTAATATTTCTTTAGAGGGTGGAAATAAAGAAGAAACTATTTTAGGTGAAGTTGAAAGAATTGGTGTTGTTGTTAAAGAAGGAACAAGTATATATGATGTTAAATTAAAAGGAATAAATAATATATTTTCAATTTCAACTGAAACATCTAGAGAAATTGCTTTAACAAATGTAGGTGATTCAGTTTCTATAAAATATATTAATGTTGGAAATAGTAGGTATTTAATAACTAATTATTTTGAAAATGTATCATTAAGTAATACTGAAACAAATAAAGAAGTAGAAAATACTCAAGAGTAATTTATATTTGTAAAAAATTAAGCTATATTGCTAAGATAAGCAATATAGCTTTCTTTATTACAACTAAGGTGTAAAATATTTCTTTTATGTAATTTAAAATATTAAATTAAAAAATCATGAGTAATAACTTAATTTTAAGAAAATTATCAGTTATTCTAATAAATTTAAAAAATAAATTTGAAGCATTAATTTAATTAATACTAGATTTTAATATTTTTGTAGCTTCATTTTCGCTTATATTTTTAATGACTCTTATTTCATCTATTAGGAATTTGCGTGCTGTGTTTAATATTTGTTTTTCTGTTGAGTTGAGAGCTTTCATCTTATTGATAAGAGTTAAATTATAAAATACATCTACGCTATCTTCCAATAAACCAGATTTTATTTTATTTAAATTTATCTCATATCTTTGTTTAGAAGGAAGATCTATTTCTTCCGGATTAGATGTGTCTTGAATATGATCTAGTATATCTTCTAGTGTATTAATATCATTAATCATACGTAATTTAGAATTAGGTATTCTATCAATAGGTATCATTATTTCTAAACTATTTTTTAACATTTGTATTATACAATATTTTTTTTTCTTACCACAGAAAAGTTTTTCTTCAATTCTTTGAACTATTCCTATTCCTTGCATGGGATAAACAACTTTATCACCAACGTTAAACAAAAAAACACCTCCTTTTATTTATGTGCTTATTTACATTATAACACATTTTATAAAATTTAATCCATTTTTGAAAATATATCGTTTGTATTGAATTACAAAGTAAATATAAAGATAATTACTTAATTTTATATTTTGTAATATATTAATATTTATTCTATATATATTAGTTAATAAAGATAAATCTGTCATTAAAAACAATTGATTAATAAATAAAAGATAGCCCCTTGATTATTTTTGAAAGCTAGTGTAAAATTAAGGTAAATAATTACAAAAATTTACATTTAAGTCATTGAGATTAAAGCCTGAAATATTATAAAGAAAAGGTGGCTATTGGAATGAGAGTTAAATATAAAAAAAACTTTAGATTAGGTGAAAATATAAAAGTAAAAATATCTACAAATGGAAATATAACTATTATAACTAAATATAAGGATAACAATATATCATTAAATAAAAATAGACTAATAGTTTATGGACAAAATGGAGATATAAAAAGACAGAAGCAATTATGGATATTTAAAAAGAAAAAATTAAACTTAAAATCTTTTATTAAGGGAATACAAGAACGAAAAAATAAGTTAAAAAATAAGAGAATAATAGTTAATGAAATAATTAATGAGGATGAGAATTTAATTAAAGGCATAAGAAAATATAAGACTTCAAGATTATTTTTTTGGTGTTTTCTAATTTTGACGTTTATTTTAAGAAGAAATTTAATAGTTCTAATTTCAGGTATTATAATATCAATTTATTGCAGTATACAAGCCTTTAATAATATAAAATATAAAAAGGCATACTTGATAGCAAATAATATAAGTAAAGATATATCATTTATGAATTTATATAATGAAGAAAAAGTAAATGAACTATTAGGAGAATTTAGTAAGCGCTATGGTAGTGAAGTTGAAGTATGTATTCAACTAAAAAATGCAGTTAATTGTTTTAAAGAATGTGGTATAAAATTAGCTAATGACTTGAGCAATTTAGAGATAGAGGATGTATCATATTACTTAAAGAATATTAATTTAAGAAAAGAGGAACTCAAAAAAAATAAATACAATAAAAATAACAATGATAATTTAAAAAATAAATTTAATACAAGTAGTAGCAACAATAGAACAATAAATTATGTATCATCATTTGATAATAATTTTAGCAATAAATTAGCGGTTTTGTATAGAAAAGAAGTAGAAAATAGTTTAGATATAAAATCAATTAATAGAGCAATAGAATTTTTTGAAGATGATGAAAATACAAATGAAAAGGGTAGAGAAAAAGCAGTAGTATCTAAGGATGATAATAAATTAACTGTATATTTCTATAAAAAATCTTCTGTATTTTAAAATACTTGTTCAAAATTACTAATAAAAATTATATCAGCATAGCTATTTTATTCCTTATTTTTTAAAACAAACAATTTAATATAGATAAATAATAATAGCTATGCTATTATTATATAGGAAAAAAATATATAAATTTATAAGAATATTTTATATTAAATATAAATTAAACATAATCGATATGGAGGAAATTATATTATGCAAGATATAATGATAATAGGGATAGCCGGAGGAACAGGGTCAGGAAAAACTACTTTATCATTGAATATTAAAGAAGAATTTGGTGATGATGTAGTTATACTTTCTCATGATTATTATTATAGATCAAATGATAATATATCATTAGAGGAACGTAAGAAATTAAATTACGATCATCCTAATTCTTTTGAAACTGATCTTCTGATAAAACATCTTAAGATGTTAAGAAATGGAGAAACTATTAATCATCCAGTATATTCATTTGTTGAACATACTAGAACAAGTGAAACAATTATGATCAAGCCTGCAAAAGTAATAATAGTTGAGGGAATATTAATTTTTGAAAACCAAGAATTATGTGACTTGATGGATATTAAAGTATTTGTAGATACAGACGCTGATGTCAGAATCATTAGAAGACTATTAAGAGATGTACAAGAAAGAGGAAGAGATCTTGATTCTGTTATTAATCAATATCTTACTACTGTAAAACCTATGCATGAAGAATTTGTGGACCCTAGTAAAAAAAGAGCTGATATTATAATTCCAGAAGGTGGATGTAATACAGTTGCGCTTAGTATGTTACTAGAAAGAATACGTAGCTTTATTTAAAAAATATTAATAGATAATTTGCAATACATAGAGTAAAGATCAGATGTTAAAGTTTTATTATTTAATATCTGATCTTTAATTATTTATAACAAAGCCTAATACTTTATATTTTATTTTATAAAAAGTATTATTAAAGATTGAATTATTCCAATAAAACCACCTAAAATAAAGCCTAGTATTTCAATGTGTTTAAGTTCTTTTTTAGCAACAGATATTATTATGCTTTCCAATTTATTCAAATCAAGAAGATTGATTTTTTCTTCAACAATTTTTTCAATATCTATTTTTTCTTTAGCTTTTGACATAATTGTATTATGTATATCGTTGATAATAGGATTTAATTCAGTATTAATAATTTCATCAATATAGCTTTTAATCATTACATTAAGTGGAGCAGGAATGAAATTGATTTTTTCTGATATTACATTTACTATTTTATTTTTTATATATTCATTAAAGTTTTCTTTATCTTCTTCTTTTATTATTTCATTAAATAAATCATCTACTGATAATAATTCATTTGCAATAACTTGCCCAATATTTTTAGCAATTTCTTTTTGTCTTTTTGGTATAAGGCCTATAATTTCTATATTAAATATAGGTATTTTTATAGGTTTTATTGGTCTAAATAATAACTTTATAGCTAAAATATTAGTAATCCAACCTATAAGTCCACCAATTAAAGTTAAAAATAATATTGTTATTAAAATGTGTATCATAGTTAAATAACTCCCCCTATTATTTAATAGTAAAAATACTTAAATAGTATATCATATTAATGTAAAAACTAAAAGTACATAAAAACATGTGTTTTAATTTTAAATATCAGTAATTATGTTTAGAAAGAATATACTCTTTAAAAGTATATTTTAAAGAGTATAGAACAATTTGAAAGTTTATATATTTTCAGAAAGGCAAATATGAAAAAAACGACTGATTTACAGTCGCTTTTTTCTTCTTTAGGAAATTATAAAAATATTAAAGTACTCTTTCGGCAATATTAGTAGAGTGATCACCAATCCTTTCAAGATTACTAATCAAATCTAAAAATATTGTACTAGAGTTAGCTGAACATTTTTTTTGATTTAATCTTTTTATATTGCTTTCTCTAAGTGTTTTTTCACAAGTATCTATTTTCAATTCAATTTCTTTTACATGCTTAGCGTTAGTATAATCACTGTTTTCATAACACTTTAAAGCTAAAGTTAAGGCATTAAGAGTCTGCTCATACATACTCATAAGTTCTTCAATAGCATCTTGTGGAATTCTAATATGATCATCAATTTTTTCAGTAGCCAATTCTACTATATTTTTTGCATGATCACCAATTCTTTCTATGTCATTAATTATATGAAAGCTTGTACTTAAAATTTTACTATCAGTATCTGGTAATTCATAATTTGATAATAGAACTAAATAATCTGTTATCTCTTTTTCTAAAGTATTTATTATTTTCTCATTACTATATACTTGTTTTATGTATTCTTCATTTTCAATCAAAAAAGCTTTCATGGCTAATTCTATATTTTTTTGTGCAATTTTACCCATTCTAATTGTTTCATTAACAACTTGTCCAGTTGCTACAATAGGAGTATCTAATAAATTTTTATCCAAATAAATTGATCCATCTGTTTCTAAAGAATCTTTACCAGGTAAGATTTTATTTGCTAATAAAACAAGATATTTTGACAAAGGCAGTAAAACTATTGTACTTGTAATATTAAAAATAGTATGAGCATTTGCAACTTGTCTAGAAACATCTGTAGGGTTAATATATTTTATAAATGAAATTAGTGGATTTATAAATGGAGTAAATATTAATACACCTATAATATTAAAAAAGAGATGTATTAAGCCAGCCTTTCTAGCAGTTTTGCTTCCACCAGCAGAGGCTAAAAGTGCTGTAACACAAGTTCCAATATTGCATCCAAATATAATAGGCAATGCAATATTCATATCAATAGCTCCAGTTGTAGCAAGGGCTATTAAGATACCAGTTGTGGCAGAAGAACTTTGAACTATTGCAGTCATTAAAAGTCCACATAAAACTCCTAAGAGTTTATTATTGCCAACGAGAACTAAAATTTGCGAAAAAATTGATGATTCAGCTAACGGTTTCATAGCATTAGACATAAAATTCATTCCAAGGAATAGTATACCAAATCCTAATATTATGGAAGATATATCTCTATGCTTTTTCTTACTTGTAACTAAGAGTGATATTGAACCGATACCTACAAATAAAGGTGCAATATTATCTAATTTACAAGAAATTAATTGTGCTGTTATAGTTGTTCCGACATTTGCGCCCATGATAATGCCAGTAGCTTGCATAAGATTTATAAGACCAGCATTTACGAAGCTAACAACCATTACTGTTGTAGCACTAGAACTTTGAATTATAGCAGTTACGAGAGCTCCAATAAAAACTCCCATGTATTTATTATTTGTTACTTTTTCTAAAATACCTTTTAATCTTTCACCTGCAACGTTTTCAAGCCCGTCTCCCATGAGCTTCATACCAAAGAGAAATAGCCCCAAGCCCCCAATTAATTCAATAAGCATATTTATACCATTCACACATATCTCTCCTTCGAAATAAAAAAGTAATTAAGTTTTTATATTTACATATTATAACTTTTAATAAAGGAAAAGTAAAACTAAAAATTGTAAAGTATTTTTCAATCTATAAACTTTAGGTTTTTAATTAAACCATCATGAGCAACATTGGAATTTTCAAAAACCTCTTTTGCATTATAGATATAACTTTCAGGATTAGATAATGCAGGACTAAAATGAGTTAAAATTAATTCTTTACATTCTCCATTTTGAGCTAAGGTTGCACTTTCTCTAAATGTCATATGTTTATTTTTTATAGCTTTTTCTATATCTTCATCGCTACCATAAGTACCTTCACAAATAAACAAGTCACTATATTTGATAAAATCAGGAATAGCATTAGTTGGTCTTGTATCAGTTACATATGATATTTTAATGCCTTTACGCTCATTATCAAGAACTAAATCAGGGGTATATATCCTATTATTATAATTTATAGTTTCTTGACTTTGTAGTTTGTTCCATAAAGTTTTAGGTACATTATTTTTAATAGCTTTATCTACAGAAAATCTAGGGAATCTTTTGATATAAAAATTATAACTTAGGCATTTAGCAGAATGTTCAACTTCTAATGAAGATAATATAAGATTACACTTATCATCATTTTCACATAAAGAAGTACCATTTGTATTTATTAAAAATTTTAACTCATTATTTTCTAATTCAATAATTTCTAGTTCGTAAGGAAGATATGGGTTTATAACATTTAAACCATTAACAATTTCTTTAATTCCTTTTGGTCCAACTATTGTAATTTTTTCACTTCTACCACAATTACCTATTGTAGAAAGTAATCCAGGTAATCCTATTGTATGATCGCCGTGAGAGTGAGTTATACAAATTAAATCTAAAGATTTAAACCCCCAACCTATTTTTCTCATGGCAACTTGTGTACCTTCACCACAATCAATTAAAATTTTTCTACCATTTATGTTTATCAAAGTAGAAGATAAAAATTTATCAACCATAGGCATTCCACCTATTGTCCCTAAAGTGCATAGATCAATCATAAAAAACCTCTCCTATCTTTATATAGTAAAAAATTGTCTATATATTATAATAACAAAAAAAATATAAATAATTCTAGTTTTATTTTGTACTATTATTAAAATTTTAATATAATATTCTAGAAAGAATATTAATTTGGAGGGATGACTTTGAATAAAGAATATGATTATATTTTTATGGACTTAGATGGAACAATAACTGACCCTATGATTGGAATAACAAAATCAATACAATATTCATTAAAACATTTTGGAATTAATGTTGAAGATATAAATACACTAACTAAATTTATAGGTCCACCATTAAAAGATACTTTTAATTTGTATTATGGATTTAATGAAGAAAAAACAGTAGAGGCTATAGAGAAGTTTAGAGAAAGATTTGCAAGTGTGGGTCTTTTTGAAAATGATGTATATGAAGGAATGGAGAAATTTCTAAAATCATTAAAAGACAGAGGAAAAACTCTTATGGTTGCAACATCAAAACCTAAGTTTTTTGCAGAAAAAATACTTGACCATTTTGGTTTATCAAAATACTTTACTTTTATTGGTGGTAGTAATATGGATGAAACTCGTTCTAAAAAGAGTGAAGTCATAGAATACGTTTTATCAGAAAATAATATCACTGATTTATCGAATGTTGTTATGATAGGGGATAGAGAACACGATATTATTGGAGCAAAAGAATTTAACATTGATAGTATTGGGGTACTATATGGATATGGAAATTATGATGAATTAAAAGAAGCAGGTGCAACTTATATAGTTAAAGATTTAGATGAATTACTAAAGATAATTGTATAGATCAATTTAAGTTATTAATTTATATCTTGAATTTTGTATTATATTTTGTATATAGTTCATAATTATAATTAAGTTAATGAGAATTTTGTTGAAAGCTATATGTAAAAAATCTATAATGATTACATAGTAGTATTATTTAAATAACTACTACAAAAGAGAGGGAAAAATGAAAATTAATTGGAATGAAAAATATAACACAATATCAATATATTCTTTTATAGTTGTAAGTGCAATTATTATATTTTACTTATCTATATCTGAATTTGGATCATTATTAGGAAAAATAAGTGGAATAATAGTTATATTACAACCATTTATAATAGGATTTTCAATGGCGTATATATTAAATTTTATATTAAAATTTTATGAAAGAAAAATAAGTGAATATAATAAATTAAAATCTCTTAGTTTTAAAGGAAAGAGAGGATTAAGTTTATTTATTACATATATAACAGCTATGTTATTGATTGCTCTTTTTATACACTTTGTATTGCCACAATTGATACAAAGTATAATAGGATTAGTGAATGATGTTCCTAAATTTATTAATGAATCAACAAAATTTATTAATGAATTAATGCTAGATTTAAATATTTCAGAAGAATATCTTCCTTTAATAAATAATAATTTTAATGAATTTATTAATTACATAATAAAGATTGCAACTAATTTATTACCTGTTTTAGGAAGCTTTGTTACTAAAATAGCATCTAGTATTTGGAATATTGTTCTAGGCGTAATAATATCAATATATTTACTAATTGATAAAGAAAAATTCTGTGCAATGAGTAAAAAAGTAACATATGCTGTTTTTTACAGAAAGGCTGCAGAAAAAATTATAGAAATAACTCACAGAAGTAATGATACATTTGGAAAGTTTTTAATGGGAAAAATATTAGATTCTTTTATTATAGGAGTATTAACTTTTATAATATTAACTATATTTAGTATGCCATATGCTATATTAATATCAGTAATAGTGGGTATAACTAATATTATTCCATTCTTTGGACCATTTATAGGAGCTGTTCCATCATTTATAATAATTTTATTTGTATCTCCAGTAAAAGCATTATGGTTCTTAGTAATAATATTAATAATTCAACAAATTGACGGAAATATTATTGGACCTAAAATATTGGGAGATTCAATAGGAATATCTGCTTTTTGGATATTATTCTCAATATTATTTGCAGGAAAATTCTTGGGATTAATAGGAATGATTATAGGTGTACCTTTATTTGCAGTAGTATATTCTATTATAAAAGAAATAGTAGAAGCAAATTTAAAGAAAAAAGGTTTAAAAATAAATACAAAAGATTATATGTGACTTTAAAAATATAAAACTTTAAGTCATATAGAGTTTAAAGATATGAAATATATTTTTAAACTCTATATGACTTTTTATTTTGTATAAAAGTAAAAAATTTACATGAACATATTGTATTGAACAGTGAATAATGATAATATAATTTTGTTCAATAAATGAACAAAAGGGGGAGTGTTATGGGAAAAATAAATACTGCGGTTATTTTAGTTGCAGGAATGGGAAAAAGATTATATGAAATAACAAATGATGAAATACCCAAAGGCTTTATATGCATAAATGAAAAAACATTAATTGAAAGATCAATATCTAAATTAAGGCAAGCAGGAATAAAGAAAATATATTTAGTTACAGGACATTTAGGAAATTTTTATGATAAGTTATGTGAAAAAGAGGTAGATTTATATGTCAAAAGAAATGATAAATATATAACTACTGGTAGTATGGCTTCATTGGCTACATTAAAAAATTTAATTGTTGATGATTTTTTATTATTAGAGGGTGATCTTATTTATGAAATTAAAGCATTAAAAGATGCAATTGAATATGCTTCTGATGATTGTGTAATTATTAGCAATTTAACTAATAGTGGCGATGAATGCTACATTGAGATTAAAAATAATAACTTATATAAAATTTCTAAAATTAAAGAAGAAATAAAAAATATATATGGAGAATTAGTTGGGATATCTAAAATATCATTAAATTTATATAGGGAAATGATAAAGCAATTTAATAAATCCAAAATGCAGAAATGTGACTATGAATATATATTATTTGATGTTGCAAAGATGAGAAAGATTGGGTATTTAAAAATTGAAAATTTAATATGGTCAGAAATTGATAATAAAGAACATTTAAAAAGAGTTAAGGAATATATAATTCCTAGATTGTATGTTAATGGTGAAGAATAGAAGGGATGAGTTTATGAAAACAGTTTATATAGCAATGAGTGGAGATATAATACATCATGGTCATTTAAATATAATTAATGAAGGAAGAAATTTAGGAAAAGTAATAATAGGACTTCATACTGATGATGTTATTGCAGGATATTGGAGAAAACCAATAATGAGTTATGAAGAAAGAAAAATGGTGATTGAAAATATAAAAGGTGTTTCAAAGGTAATTCCTCAAGACACATTAGATCAAGTAGCAAATATTAAGATATTAAAACCCGATTATATTTTGCATGGTGACGATTGGAAAAGTGGATTTCAAAATAAATTTAGAAAAAGAATTATAGATGTCATTAAGGAATGGGATGGAAAGTTAGTAGAAATAAAGTACACTGAGGGAATATCAATTACTAAATTAGAAGAAAAGTTAAGTGGAATAGGGACAACCCCTCAAATGAGAATGAAAAAACTCAAAGAGTTAATGTATTCAAAAAAGATAGTTAGAATACTTGAAGCACATAATGGACTTACTGGTTTAATAGTTGAGAAAACAAAAGTAGAAAAGGAAGGAAAGATAAAAGAATTTGATGGTATGTGGGTAAGTTCACTTTGTGATTCAACATCAAAGGGAAAACCTGATATAGAAGTTGTTGATTTGACATCAAGACTAAATACAATTAATGATATTTTAGAAGTAACTACAAAACCTATAATACTTGATGGAGATACTGGTGGAAAAGTAGAGCATTTTGTTTATACAGTTAAAACATTAGAAAGATTAGGGGTATCAGCCATTATAATAGAAGATAAAATTGGACTTAAAAAAAATTCTTTGTTTGGAACGGACGTAGAGCAAAAGCAAGATACTGTAGAAAATTTTTGCAGCAAAATTAGAGCAGGAAGAAATGCAAGAGTAACAAATGATTTTATGATTATAGCTAGAATTGAAAGTTTAATTACTAAAGCTGGACTTGGTGATGCTTTATTTAGAGCAAAAGCTTATATACAATCCGGTGCTGATGGAATAATGATTCATAGTAAAGAAAGTGATGGAAAAGAAATAATAGAATTTTGTAAACAGTATAGTGATTTTGAAAATAAGGTTCCACTTATAGTAGTTCCAACTTCATATAATTTTATTACAGAAGAAGAATTATCACATTTAGGAGTTAATGTTGTTATATATGCAAATCATTTAATAAGAAGTGCTTATCCAGCTATGATGAGTACAGCAAAAAGTATTTTAGAAAATGAACGTTCTAAAGAAGCTTCAGAAAATTGTATGGCAATAAAAGAAATACTAACTTTAATACCTGGAGGGAAATAAGGATGTTAGATGTGTCAGAATTTTATAAAGAGTTAATAGATAATGATATAAAATTTTTTACAGGGGTGCCAGATTCATTATTAAAATCTTTTTGTGCATATGTTAATGATAATACAATCAGTAAAAACAATATTATAGCAGCTAATGAAGGGAATGCAGTTGGATTAGTTTCAGGCTACCATTTAGCAACAGGAAAAATAGGACTTGTTTACATGCAAAATTCAGGACTTGGTAATACAATTAATCCAATTACATCTTTAAGTGATAAATTAGTTTATAGTATTCCTATGTTATTAGTAATAGGATGGAGAGGGGAACCTGGTAAGAAGGATGAACCACAACATAAAAAACAAGGATTAATAACTACTAAATTATTAGAAACTTTAAATATAAAATATAAAATTTTAAGTGATGATACAAGTAAAGATGAAATGAAGAGTTTTTTAAGAGATGTTAATGATTATATGAAAAAAGAAAAAGAACCTTATGCACTAGTGATAAAAAAAGGAACTTTTAATGAATATAAACTTAAAAATAATAAATTGTATGACTTTGAAATGACTAGGGAAGAAGCATTGGAAGTTATTCTATCACATATTAATGAAAAGTCCATAATAGTATCTACAACGGGAATGTTATCAAGAGAACTTTTTGAATTAAGAGAAAAAAGAAAGGAAAAACATGATAGAGATTTTTTAACAGTTGGTTCCATGGGACATGCTTCTCAAATAGCATTAGGAATAGCATTAAATAAGAAAAATTTAAATGTTTATTGCTTAGACGGAGATGGAGCTTTATTAATGCATCTAGGTGGAATAACAACAATAGGTCATGAAAATGTAGAAAATTTCAAACATATAGTAATGAACAATGGTGCACATGACTCTGTAGGAGGTCAAGAAACAGTAGCGCTAGATATAGATATATTAGCTTTAGCAAAGGGTGCAAGATATAGTGAAGCATATAGTTGTAGTAAAAAAGAAGATTTAATAATATGCTTAGAAAAATTAAAAAATAGTAAGGGTCCTACATTATTAGAAATTAAGGTAAAAAAGGGTGCGAGAAAAAATCTTGGTAGACCAACCCAAATACCAATTGAAAATAAAGAAGGTTTTATGAAGAATTTAGAGGTGAATTAGTAAGATGACAATTAAAAGAAATATATTGCTTAATCCAGGTCCAGCTACAACAACTGATACTGTTAAATTAGCGCAAGTTGTACCAGATATATGTCCACGGGAAAAAGAATTCGGAAGTGTTATGGAATATATATCAAATGAATTAACTAACATAGTTGGATCTAATTCTGAATATTCTACAATATTATTTGGAGGATCAGGTACAGCAGCAGTTGAATCTATAATAAGTTCTGTTATGAGTGATGAAGACATTATTTTAATAATTAACAATGGTGCTTATGGAAAAAGAATGTGTGAAATTGCACAAGTATATAATTTAAATTATATAGGATTTTGTAGTTCGCCTATAAATACTATAGACTTTATTAGGCTAGAAGAGGTAATTAAATATAGCAAAAAGAAAATAACTCATTTAGCAGTAGTGCATCATGAAACTACTACTGGATTATTAAATGATATAAAAGAAATAGGATCAATTTGTAAAAAATATAACATAGAAATGATAGTTGATGCAATGAGTTCATTTGCAGGAATACCTATTAATATGAAAGAAATGAATATAAAGTATTTAGCATCTAGTTCTAATAAATGTATACAGGGGATGGCCGGAATAAGTTTTGTAATTGCTAATCTAAAATCATTGGATAGTATTAAAAATAAAAAAATACGAAACTTATATCTAAATTTATATAAGCAATATGAGAACTTTAAAGATAATTTTCAAATGAGATTTACACCACCTGTACAAGTACTTTATGCATTGAAGCAAGCTATAATAGAAATAAAAGAAGAAAGCATCGAAAAGAGAAATTTACGATATAAAGAGTGTTGTAAAATACTTTGGGATTGCCTAGATAAACTAAATTTAAAACGTTTAATAGATGATGAAAATTCCTCTATGCTATTAACATCAATTATTGAACCTCGGATAGAGAAATACGATTTTAAAGAACTTCATGATTATTTATATGAAAGGGGTTTTACAATTTATCCAGGAAAAATAGCATCAAAAAATACATTTAGAGTAGCTAATATTGGTGAGGTATATCCAGAAGACATGAATAAGTTTGCTAAGATATTAGAGGAATATATGATGTAAAAAATATATATAATTTAAAAATATAGGATATATTTAATGTATTCTATATTTTTTTTTAACAGATAAGGTATAATATTGCATATAATATTATATTTTGGAGGAAAATGTGGAGATTTATATATATAAAACACTTAATGAATGGTATAAAGATAAACCAATAGAAGTTCTAGAAGGAGAAGTAACTAATTTATATAATGAACTTATAGCGGTTGATACAATAATAGAAAATAAAAATTATAGGCAACTATTTTCTACTAAAAATAATTTTGCAATACTTTATAAGTTGGACTATGGATTTTTAGCATGTGCTGTAGAAATAAATTTTTATTTTGATGTTGATTCGTGGAAAAGGTCAAGACCTGATATTAGTTTTAATGGACAAGTATGTGAAGATGAGTGCGGAGCAAATAATTTCGTATTTATAAATGAAGATGGACATAAGCATTATATATCTCTTGATGGGATATATTCAGTAACTTATGAAAGGTAAAAATATGAATTTAAAAGAAGTTGATTTAAGAAATATCTATAGAATTTGGAGAAGTAATTTAGGAGAATTCAGGTGTTTTTTTAGAAGTACGCCATTTGTTTCTCTACAAACTTATGAAGATTTTGTTTTGGACGATTATAAAAGTGAGACTAAAAAAGAAGTAGTAAGAAAAATACTAGATGAATATAACGAAGAATGCTTTATTATTATTGATTTACCTTTGGATGAAATTTTAGATTTATCTTTAGAATTAAATAATAATTATTTAATAAAGCCTATATTAAATATTAATTTGTTATTTCATCCATTTGGAATTGTAGGAAGTAGAAACAATATAAGTAAGCTTATAAATACTGGTATAAAATTAAACGAGGTAAAAAGTAAAAAATATATTATGCTTATTCCATATGATAGATATAATGAAGAGTTAGATGTGAAAAAAATATATGATAAGTTAAATAATCAATATGCAGTTGGTGAGGAAGATCTTCCAAACTCTAACATTTTAAAAAGATTAGGATATAATAGGATAGTAGTTTTTACAAAAGACAATATAAAAGAGGATTTAATGAATTACATAGACTATTTTAAGAATGAAATCAATGTAAAGATAGTAAGGATGGAAAAATAATGGACAGTTTTAAGAAAAATAAAAAACGAGCTTTATCAATAGCAATAGCTTCTACATTTATGGTTACAGCCCCTAATATACTATTAGGATGTAATAATGTAAATCAAAAGGATGAAGATGATGAAGAGGAAAATGGAACAACTACATCAACTCATAATTCACATGCTTGGCATTCTTTTCGTAGTGGAGAATCATCTAACAGTAAAAAAAGTAGTGTGACTAAGTCATCTACATCTAAATCTTCAGGATATTCTGGTGTAAAAGGTGGAAGTTCTTCAAGCTAAAAAATAGGATGGTAAAAAATATGAAAAATCAATTAAAGTATACTGAGGATATTTTATTTAATAATTATATGGTTAGTTCTTTAGGAGAGGAATATGTTCATTCACAAATACCATTTTTTATTGATAAGAATATATGTGAAGATATGATTTTTTACAGTGAGAAAATTAATCATATGGCATTAGATATATTAGAAAATATAAATGGAAAGCATAAAAAACTTTTAGAGTATTTTGATGATTTTCCTTTAAGGGATAAGATATTTAATTTAAAGTGTCCTATATCTCCCATGTATTGGAGTAGATATGACACATTTATAGATATTAATAACCATGTTTATTTTGCAGAATTTAATTATGATAAGCCTTGTGGACAAAAAGAGATTCATTTAGCGGAGAGATGTAATTTTAATGGAAACTTAAATGAAGGGTTTATTAAAAAGTTAGTTAATACATTACTTAAAATAAGTGATGTATATTGTGATGGAAATGAAAAAGTTAATATAGGATTTTTAATTGATCCTTGTCATTATGAAGAATTGCATCATAGTTATTATTTTAAGGAGATTTTAAAGAATACAAATATAAATATAGTACAAGTTGGAAATAATAATTTGAGTGTTAAAGACGGATATGTATATGGATACTCTAAAATAAAATTACAAATTATTTTAAGATTGTTTCCAACAGAATTTTTTTGTGAAATCAATAATATAGAAGATATATTAGATTCATTTAATGAAGGTAAAGTTTTGATAATAAATGATCCTAGAATAATTGCAATTCAGGCAAAAGGATTTTTTGCTTACTTATGGGATTTAATTAAAAATAATTCTAATCTTATTTGTGAAGATGACAAAAATATAATAAGAAAAAGTATACCATATACAGAAATACTGAAATCTAAAAATTTAATAAACACTATAGATAATAAAGATAGTTATGTAGTAAAGTCTTCTCTTGGAAGGTATAGTCAAGAAGTTTATATCGGCAAGTCTTATGAAGATAATGCATGGACAGAAGAAATAAATAATATTTTAAAAAAAGATAAGATTCATATAGTCCAAAAGTTAATTAATATAAGACAAGAATATACGTATGCTCCAGATTTTAAAAATACGAATATACCCATATTAGCATATGGAAATTTTGGTGTTTATATAATGGATAAAAAGGTTGAAGGATTTCTTGTTAGATGGAGTAAAGAATTCTTAACAGATGATAATTATACATGGATGTCACCTTTGGGAACAAACGATTATCCACTAAAAATAGAAAAAAATAGTTTTACTAGTGAAAAAAGTAGAGCTAAAATATATGAAGAACTAAATGAGAAACTTTTATTTAAGTATAATTTTACTGGAGCATATTCTAATATTAATGAGTATGTTTCTTTAGATATAATGATATTGAAAAATGAGTTATATGATGAAATAAAAATAACAAGTAGTAATTTTTGTGAAATATTAAAAAAAATATATCCATATATTCAAAAAAATATTAAACTTTTTGGACCGATTTTGGGTATACCTGAAGAGCTGTATAAAATGGTATCTCAATCTTATACATCTACTCTTTGTGCATTAGGTAGAATTGATTTTGCATTAGATAACTATGGGGATTTAAAGATATTAGAATTTAATTCAGAAACACCAGCAGGAATTGTAGAATCTATAGGCATAAATTCAATAATGCAAAGAAGATTTAATTTGAAATATATTAATCCAAATGAGAATTTAAGGAGTGATGTAAAAAATACATTAATTTATATTATAGAGGAAATAAAACAACTAAAAGAAGTTAAAAATATTGCAGTTGTAACTTCGTGGTATTATGAAGATATATATACAACAAATATAATATGTGAAATTTTAAAAGAATTAGATAACTATAATATTATATTTGGAAACATATATGATTTAGATGTTAAAAATCATAAGATATATCTTTATGGAGCAGAAATTCATGCTATATATAGATATTATCCATTAGATTGGTTTTATTATGATGAAGAAATGAAAAAATTAATAGAACCCTTAAGTGATGAAGTTTATTTAATTAATTCAGGTCATACTCTTATAGTTCAATCAAAAGCATTTTTTGCAGTTTTACATGAAATTATTAATAAAGGAATTATATCAAAAGAGGAAGAAGATTTTATAGTAAAATATATTCCATATACGTCTTTAGAAAAAGATAAACAGCTTTCATGTGATTATTTAATTAAACCATATTTGTCACGAGAAGGGGATGGAATAAACTTAGATTATGAGTGTACATATAATCAAAATGATGATGTGATATTTCAAGATAGAGTGAATATAAAACCAGTTAAGATAGATTTACATTCTGTTATTACTAAGGAAAATAAATACCAATTTCCTATTTTAGGAGCTTATATAACAAATGATAAGTTTTCAGGAATATATACAAGAATGGGAGATATTATAACAGACAAAAATGCTAGATACATTTCAACATATATAAAATAAATGATTAATTAACTATAAAGCTAGATTATATAAAATTTTGCTAAAGCAAAGCTGAATTTTAAGATAATCTAACTTTATTTTGTTTAAGTTAGTCTAATTTTAATGAAACATTAAATCTGCAAGGATTATAATATCCATCAGTGATTTTCCAATCTTTAAAATTATCTTTATTGTATAGTAAGTGTTGTTCTCTATGCGAAGTTATAGGCAAGTCCCCTATAAATATAGCTTTTTTAGCAATTCTTTTCATTTCATCAATTGCTTTTTGTGCATAGTCTTGATTTGGAAAGTAATGAAATGCACCAAAGCAAAAAACTTTATCAAATGTATTATTTTTAAAAATTAGGTTACTTGCTTCCCCATGCAATACAGAATTATTAAGTAATTCAATATGTTTTTTTACAAGGGAAGTTGAATAATCAACTCCAACATATGATTTACAATTAATATATTGTGCTAGGCCACCAGCACCACATGCAACTTCTAAAACAGTGTCAGTTTCTTTAATATCTAATTCTTTAATAATATTTTTTGCTATTTTTGCTACATTTGCAGTAGTACTTTCATAGCCATCTAATACTTCTAATTTTCTTGTAGTATCTCTTCCTTTTCTTTCCCAAACTTCTTTCCAATAACTCATATCTTCCATTTGATTTCATCCTCTCATTTATAAATAATTATTAAATTCTCATTACGTTCAATTTATGAACAATATAAGATTACCATTGTTCATTGTTCACTTCAACAAGTTCACTATAAATTTTTACAAAATATATAAAAATGAATGTAATTATTTGAAAAATAGTAAATTATAATAATTTTGTTACCATTGGGTTTAAAGAAATTTCTACTTTAAATCAAAGAATTACTTTATGAATATAAAAATATGTTAAAATAATGTTTGAACATACTAGTAATAAATAATGTTAATGCTATATTTAAAAGGAATTATATATTAGAGATTTAAAACTCAAGGTATAATTTAGATGTCTTATTATATTAAAATTAATTAGGAGAATATTATGAAAATAGATATATTTGAAATAAGTGAAATAACAGCAATTGTTATGGATTTAGTTGATAAATTAGAAGCTTATGAGCTATATGGATTTGAAGACACAAGTGAATTACATATTCCAAAGCCAATAAATGATAAATTAGAAAATTTAGGTTCTAATAATTATGATGATTTTTTATGCAAGTGTTCTGAAATTGCAGAAGAGATACTTTTTATAAAAACAGGAGAGTTAAATGAATTGAATCATTGTCATCAAGAAATAAGTTTTTTAGCAGAGGATAAACTTAAAGATTATATAAAAAGGAATTAGATTTTCTAACTTGATTTATTATATTTTTAATTAGTCCCAGTACTATATTCTACTATAGAAAAAGTACATATAATTGAATAAGCTTTTTAAAATTTAAGGCACAAGTAAGTATTTTATAATAAAAATTAACTTATGCCTTAATTTAATTGATATTTAATAAAAGTATTAACTTAAATTAAAAAATATTTATTGATAAATATTCTTAGGCTTTAAAACATTAGGATCATATCCTTTATCTTTTAATGCTTTTATTATTGAATCTTTATGTTCAGGACCAAAAGTTTCCATAGTTATTTCAAGCTCAACAGCACTATTTCTATTAATACTAACAAATTGATTATGATCAAGTCTTATTATATTTCCTTGAGCTTCAGCAATTACTTTAGATACATTTGTTAATTCACCAGGTTTATCAGGAAGCAAAACAGATAAAGTACATATACGTTCTCTTTCTATTAAACCATGTTGCACTAATGAGGCAAAAGTTATTACATCCATGTTTCCACCACTTATAATTGATACAATCTTTTTACCTTTTATATTTAAGTGTTTTAAGGCAGCAACAGTTAATAAACCAGAATTTTCTGCTAGCATTTTATGATTTTCTAACATGTCTAAGAATGCAACTATTAATTCCGGATCTTTAATAGTAATAATTTGATCAATATTTTCTTGTATATATGGGAAAATATCAGATCCGGGAGTTTTTACAGCAGTACCATCTGCGATAGTATCAACTTTTGGAAGGGTTACAACATGTCCAGCTTTTAGTGAAGTTTCCATGCAATTAGCCCCATAAGGTTCAACTCCTATAACCTTAATATTAGGATTAAGAAGTTTAGCTAATGTAGAAACACCAGTTGCGAGTCCGCCACCGCCAATTGGAACTAAAATTATATCAACAGTAGGTAATTCTTTAAATATTTCCATAGCGATAGAACCTTGACCAGTTGCAACATCTAAATCGTCAAAAGGATGAATAAATGTATAGCTTTTTTCTTTTGCAAGTTCTAAAGCATAATTACAAGCTTCATCATAAACATCACCATATAATATTACTTCAGCACCATATGCTTTTGTACGATTTACTTTTATAAGTGGGGTAGTAGTAGGCATAACAATTATAGATTTTACATTATATAATTGAGCAGCATATGCAACCCCCTGAGCGTGATTACCAGCAGATGCTGTTATTAAGCCTTTATTTCTTTCTTCATCGGTAAGAGTGCTAATTTTATAATAAGCACCTCTAATTTTATATGCCCCAGTTTTTTGTAAATTTTCAGGTTTCAAGTATACTTTATTTCCAGTACGATCAGAATAATAATCACTATAAACTAGTTTTGTTTGTAATATTACTTTTTGTACTGTCTCATATGCTTGTTCAAATTTCTCTAATGTCATCATATTTCATATAACCCCCTTTTTAATGTATTTTTAATAAAATATGGAATTTGATATTTTTATAATAACACTTGAAAAATTAATGTCAAGTAAGAAAAAAATGCATGCATTTTTAATATACTAATAATAAAAACGATATATATTTAAATTTGGATAATTTTAGATGTGTATAAATAAAACTATTATAATTTAAATAATTACTTATATAATAAGAAAATGCTTTGTGATATAATACTCTCATCAGTTAGTTTGTACTAAAAATATATATCATTTATTAGATTAAAATGGGCATAATAAAATGTATAATAATTTTTACATGAGGGTATAAAAATGGATTTAAATAAATTACTTCAAGTATCTACATTTGCAGGAAAAATAATGCTAGAAAGTGGAGCAGAAACTTATAGAGTTGAAGAAACTGTTTGTAAGATTTGCACTTCTTTTGGGGCAGAGCAAGCAGATAGCTTTGTTATACCGACAGGAATTATGGTATCTATTTCACATGAAAATGAAGTTGCCTCATTACTTAAAAGAGTTACATCTAGAGGGGTAGATTTAAATAAGATAGATAAAATCAATGATCTTGCAAGAAAAACACAAATTGAATCTTTAAGCATTGATGATTTTAATAAACAACTTATAGAAATATCCAAAGGAGATAGGTATTCTAATCTTTATACTTTTTTTTGGTCAGCTATTTCTGCAGGCTCATTTGCTGTGCTTTTTGGAGGAAATAGTAAAGATTTCATAGTAGCCACTTTAGTTGGATTAATAATAAAAATAGTAATTAATACTTGTCAAAAGTTAAATATTAATGAATTTTTTATAAATTCATTATGTGGTGCAATATGTGCATTTTTAGCGATAATATTTATTAAACTTAATATAGGATCTAATTTAGATAAAATAATTATTGGTGCTATAATGTTACTTGTACCAGGTTTAACTATCACTAATGCTATTAGAGATACAATTGCAGGAGATTTAGTATCTGGTATGACAAAAGCTCTTGAAGCATTTTTAGTAGCTGTTTCAATAGCTGTTGGTACAGGAGGTATTTTAAGTATCTTTATAAATGCATTGGGAGGAATGTAAATGATTAAAGAAACCTTAGTTTCATTTGTAGCTTCATTTGGCTTTGGGATTATGTTTAATATAAAAGGTAAGAAATTAGTTTTTGCCGCAATTGGTGGCGGTTTAAGTTGGTTTGTTTATTCTTTATTTTTAAAATTAAATGTAAGTAATGTTTTATCATTGTTTATCTCATCAGTTGTTTTTAGTATTTATTCTGAAATTTGTGCGAGAATATTAAAAACACCAGTTACAACAATAGTTATTTGTGCGTTAATCCCATTGGTTCCAGGTGCAGGAATGTATTATACAATGTACGAAACAATAACTGGCAATATTATGGGGTCACTAGAAGTGGGGATGAGTACTTTAGCTAGTGCAGGAATGTTAGCATTAGGTGTGATTTTTGTGTCAACTATAACTCGCCAAATCACTAATTTTAGAAGAATAAAAAAAATGCGTTTAGAAAATAAGCGTACTTGAGAATAAAATGCAGCAATAATTAATGATATTATTATATATAATACTATTAATTATTGCTGTTTTTTTTGTCTCTTTAATTTCTATATTACATTTAGCGCATTTTAGTTTATAAATTTTATTTGTAAAAAGTGTTTCATAAGCGTTTTAAACAAATTTTCAAGTAACTATCATCATGGCATTGATTATCAATTGATAAATATTTTCTAAAATTATTTGTTTAAATAGTTAACATTTACTTAAACTTTAGCGTACTATATATTAATTCGAATAAATAAGACATTTATTTTATTTTCAATTGAAAATAAGTGGAGGATATTTAAATGAAAGAATTAAATAGTAATGAACGTTTAAAGATTGGATACAGGGTAAGCATAGTGACTATAATAGGAAATGTTTTATTATCTATTATAAAGATAGGAATTGGAATTATTGCGTCTAGTAAGGCAATGATTGCTGATGGTGTTCATTCTTTGTCTGATGTATTTAGTACTATAGGCGTTATAATAGGTTTAAAATTGTCAAGTAAAAAAGCTGACAAAGAACATCCTTATGGTCATGAAAAATTTGAAAGCTTAACTTCTGTTTTTTTAGGAATTATGCTTTTGTTAGTTTCATTAGGAATTGGATTTTCAGGAATAAAAAATTTAGTATATGGTAATTATTTAATTCCGGGAAGTTTAGCTATATTTGCTGCAGTAATATCTATTATATCAAAAGAAGCAATGTACTGGTATACATTAAAATATGCAAAAAAGATAAATAGTACATCATTAAAAGCAGATGCTTGGCACCATAGAAGTGATTCATTTTCTTCAATTGGAGCTTTGATAGGAATAATTGGTGCTAGAATGGGATTTCCTATGTTAGACCCTGCAATAGCACTAGTAATAAGTATTATAATAATAAAAGTAAGTTATGATATTTTAAAACAAAGTATAAATCAGTTAATGGATACATCTGTTGGTGATGATGCAATAAAAAAAATGAATGCAGCAATACATTCAATTGATGGAGTTAAAAATATAGATAATTTAAAAACTAGACTTCATGCTAGTAAAATTTATGTAGATGTTGAAATTTCTGTAGAATCAGATATTTCAGTTGAGGAAGGACATAAGATTGCTATGAATGTTCATAACATAATTGAAGAAAATAAAGATGTAAAACACTGTATGGTTCATGTTAATCCATTTATAGAAAAGAAAGTTTTATAAAAATATTTAGGTTTTAATATTGTGTTGATATATGCATAAGTAAAGTGGACTGAGTAATTAAACTTAGGAATACTAAAAATGAGTATAGTCCCATTTTAGCTTGCTCCCAATATAAAATTGAGAC
>NZ_JAVJAN010000011.1:0-95332 GCF_031344075.1 Clostridium aquiflavi | reverse complement strand
AAAAAATTTGTGGATAACTTTTAAAATAATGTGTTTTAAAGGTATTATGAGTACCCCTAAAGAATAAAAAATAATTATATGCCGCACCATTATTCCTGCACTGCGTTTGGAAAGAGCGCATGGCTAAAAAAATCGACGGCTCCAAAGTCGCCTTAGCGATTTTGTTCTACATATTAATAAATTTTATATTAATATTTTAAAATTCATAGAAGAGGCTATCCTAATATTATATAATAAAATAAAGAATATAAAATGAGGGATATCATGAAAAAAATGTATAGAATCTATAAGAAAGTTGGCAATTTAAATATATCTTTAATTGAAGAACTTATAGAATATGACTTTCCATCATCTGTTTATATATCTTCCAGAGTAATAAATCATATAATAAAAAAACATGGAAAACAATTTACTAAAAGAGTTAAAAATCATATAATAAAAATTATGGAAGAGATAATTAGGTGCCCAGATTATATAGGAATAGATCCTTTAAGAAGTAATGATGGGGCATTAGAATTAGTAAAAAAGATTGATAGTAATATTCTTTTAGCATTAGAGTATGATGAAGAAGGTCAATATATATATGTAGCAACTATGTATCCTATAACAGAATCTAGAATAGTTTCAAGGTTAAATAGTGGAAGGCTAATAAGTTGCAATGATGAAAAATCTCAGGATATATTTTAATTAACTAAGTAAGCTTTAAATGGAGTGTAGAATATTTAGACATTAACAAAATAATTTAAATACTCTTGGGTTTCCAAGAGTATTTTTATGATAAAAATAAAAAATAGAAATATATATTAGAATGTAACTATGTTTATATGGAGGAAGAATAGATGAAAAAAATAGCAATAATATTTAATGGTGGAACTATATCTATGAAAGTAGATGAAAAAATAAAAGCAGCAGTTCCTAGTTTAAGTGGAGAAGAAATAATGCAAATGGTAACAGGGATTCAGGGGGTTGCTGAAATTGAAAGTCATACATTTTCTAATTTACCATCGCCACATATGACTTCTGAATTAATGCTTGAATTGTCAAATTTGGTTCAAAAATTATTAGACAGAGCTGATATAAGCGGTGTTGTAATAACTCATGGAACTGATACTTTAGAAGAGACGGCATACTTTTTAGATTTAACTTTAAATACTGATAAACCAGTAGTCGTTACTGGAGCAATGAGAAGCAGTGATGAACTGGGATATGATGGACCTTTTAATTTAGCTACATCAATATGCACAGCAATTTCTGATAGTGCTAAAAATAGGGGCGTTTTAGTATGTTTTAATAGTGAATTACATAGTGCAACAGAAGTAACCAAAAGAAATTCAATGGCATTAAATGCTTTTAGTACACCTAATTTTGGGCCCATTGGAATAGTTGATAATAATAGAGTTATTTTTTATAGGGAAAATTCTAAATCTATACACGTTAAAATAAAGAGTATGGAAAAAGATGTAGCTTTAATTAAGTGCGTTTCTGGTATGGATTCAAAATTTATAGATTTTGTTATTTCTAATGAATATAAAGGAGTAGTAATTGAGGCATTAGGAAGGGGAAATGTACCTCCTTTAATGGTAGATGGAATTAAGAGAGCTATTAAAAACGAAATTCCAGTTGTAATAGTATCAAGGTGCTTTGAAGGTCGAGTATTTGAATCTTATGGATATTTAGGTGGTGGAAAAAATCTTAGAGAGTATGGAGTTATATTTGGAGATGTATTATCTGGACAGAAGGCTAGAATAAAATTATTAGTAGCTGTAAATCATAATGATAATTTAACTAAAATAAGAGAAATATTTGAAAAAGATACATACGAAATACAAAAAAACTGAATAAATAAAATGAAATAAAATAAAATGTTCGGAAAAATAAGAAAAAAACAAGTGATTAAACCTTTTTAGATTGACAATGTTCGGATTGATAAGTATAATAATATTTGTAAAAGGGATAACTCATATAATTGTGATAATATGGTTCACAAGTATCTACCAGATTGCCGTAAATAATTTGACTATGAGTAAGACTATATTAATTTCTTATTAATAATTAAGTCGCTATGAGTTATCAAATGAAACCATAGGGATTTTTTTTAGTTGAATAATTTAGGAGGAATAAAAATGCAACAAGAAAAAAAGTCTGAAAGAATATTTGAAATATTTTCTAATGAAAAGGTTGATTTTAAAAAAGAAATAGTAGCTGGGGTAACTACTTTCTTAACAATGGCTTACATAATTGCTGTAAATCCTAACATGTTAAGTGCAACAGGTATGCCAAGTGGAGCGCTTGTAACAGCAACTTGTTTATCAGCAGCTTTTGCAACAATATTCATGGGAGTGTTTGCAAATCTACCTTTTGCCTTAGCATCTGGAATGGGATTAAATGCATATTTTGCATTTTCAGTTGTATTAGGAAAAGGGATATCATGGGAGGTAGCATTAACAGCAGTATTTGTAGAAGGTATTATATTTATTTTAATGTCATTATTTAAAATTCGTGAAGCTGTTGTAAATGCAATTCCAGAGAATATGAAATATGCAGTTACGGCTGGAATTGGATTGTTTATTGCATTTATTGGATTTGTAGGCAGTGGAGTAGTTGTAAACAATGATGCAACTTTATTAGGGCTAGGTGATTTCACAATTCCTACAGTTACAATCACTTGTGTTGGATTAATAATTATCGCAGTATTAGATAAAAAGAAAATAAAAGGTTCAATTTTAGTTGGGATTTTAGTAAGTACTTTATTGGCTTGGGGATATGCTTTAAAAAATCCATCAGTGGCAGCTGACTTGGGTATATATTTACCAAATGGGATTTTTAAATTTGAAAGTCTTGCTCCTATTGCAGGTAAGGTAGATCTAGGATATGCATTTCATCCAGATAATATTGGATTATTTATAACAGTAGTATGCACATTCTTGTTTGTAGATTTCTTTGATACAGTAGGAACATTAGTAGGAGTTAGCTCAAGAGCAGGAATGCTTGATGAGGAAGGGAAAGTTCCTAATGCAGGAAAAGCACTACTTGCAGATGCTATTGGGACAACCGTAGGAGCATGCCTTGGAACTTCAACAGTAACAACTTATGTAGAAAGCTCAACAGGGGTTGCAGCAGGAGGAAGAACAGGATGGACTGCTATTACAACAGGGGTTTTATTCTTAATTGCAATGTTCTTTTCACCAATTTTTATTGCAATACCATCATGTGCTACAGCACCGGCTTTAATATATGTGGGATATTTAATGCTTGGAGCAGCTAAAAACATAGATTTTAATGAAATTACAGAAGGGCTTCCAGCATTTGTGACAATCGCTTTGATGCCTCTTACTTATAGTATTGGAGATGGGCTAACATTTGGTATATTATCATATGTATTTATAAATTTATTATATAACCTTTTCTCTAAAAAAGAAGATAAGAAAAAAGTTTCTTGGGTTATGGTAATGTTAGCGCTTATCTTCTTAGTGAAATTAACAGTATTATAATATAAAATTTTTATTTTAGATTCTGTTTTAGCAGGGTGTTGATATATGCATAAGCAAAGTGGGCGGAGTAATTGAACTTAGGAATACTAAAATGAGTATAGTCCAATTTTAGCTTGTTCCCAATATAAAATTAGGACAAGCAGTAAATGTGATTATCAAAATGAAACTCGACTTCGCTGAGTAAGTTCGAAAAGCTAAATATAAAATTTAGATTCTCACTTAAGGATTCTCAAAGTCCAATTACAATGCCACTTCACCTATTGCATATATCAACACACATTTTAAACAGAGCCTTATTTTAAAATAAAGCGAACTTTCAGCTATGGATTAAAGTTTTAAAGGGATAATTAAAAGTATGTATCTAATGTTTACTATTGAACATTAGATACATGCTTTATTTATTTATAAATAAATAAAAAAATAATTATGAATAAAATATGAACAAAGAGTTGACTTAACATAGCAAATTAATTATTATAATTAAAGAATTACTTCTTATAAATGAAGGAGGTGTGCTAAAATGGTTAAAAGCATGACAAGTTTTGGGCGTGCTCAAAGTGATAAAAATAGTGGCATGGTTTTTTCAGTTGAAATGAAGAGCGTAAATCATAGATACTTAGATATTAATATTAGAATGCCTAAAACTATGCTATCTCTAGAAGAAAAGATTAGAGGACTAATTAATAGTAAACTAAATAGGGGTAAAGTGGACGTTTTTATAAACTATAAAAGCTATTCAAAAGAAAATATAGAGCCTACAGTTGATATTAAGTTGGCTAAAAAATACTATGATTGCTTGAAGTTAATACAGGAAGAATTAGATTTAGTAGATGATATAACAACTACTAAGATATCAAGATTGCCTGATGTACTAACTTTAGTTGAAAAAGAAGAAAATTTAGAAGAAATATTAAAAGAACTATTGCCTTTGATAGAAAATTCTATTGATTTAATGAATGATATGAGAATAAGAGAAGGGGAAAAGTTAAAAAATGATATTTTAATGAAAATAGATACAATAGAAAAATTTGTAATAGAAATAGAAAAATTAGCAGATGAAATTCCTAAAAATTATAAACAAAAACTTGAAGAGAGATTATCTGAATTATTAACTGATATAGATTTAGATGAATCAAGAATTGCTCAAGAGATTGCAATTTTATCTGATAAAGCGGCTGTTGATGAAGAAATTGTAAGACTTAAAAGTCACTTAAATCAAGTTAGACAAACGTTAGGATTAGAAGAACCAATAGGAAGAAAATTAGATTTTATAATTCAAGAAATGAATAGAGAAGCCAATACTATTGGATCTAAATCAGTAGATATTTGTATGACAAATAAAGTTATAGATATAAAAAATACTATAGAGAAGATAAGAGAGCAAGTACAGAATATAGAATAATAGGAGGAAAAATATGGGAATAAAATTAATAAACATAGGTTTTGGTAATATAGTTTCTGCTAATAGATTAGTTGCTATCGTAAGTCCTGAATCAGCACCAATAAAAAGGATAATTCAAGAAGCAAGAGATAGAGGTATGTTAATAGATGCGACATACGGAAGAAGAACAAGAGCTGTAATAATAACAGATAGTGATCATGTTATATTATCAGCAGTACAACCTGAAACAGTTGCTCATAGACTATCTACTAAAGATGAAGTTGTTGAAGAGGTCGATGAATAATGAATGATAAAAAAAGAGGTCTGTTAATTGTTATATCGGGACCATCAGGTGCAGGAAAAGGTACGATATGCAAAGAGTTACTTGAAAAAAACGATAATTTATTATTATCAGTTTCAGCAACAACTAGATCACCAAGAAATGGTGAAGTAGATGGTATTAATTATCATTTTTTATCTAAAGAGGATTTTATAACAAGAATAGAAAAGAATGACTTTTTAGAACATGCAGAAGTATATGGAAATTACTATGGAACACCTAAATCAAATGTTGATAAAATGTTAGATAGTGGTAGAGATGTAATTTTAGAAATAGATATACAAGGTGCATTAAAAGTAAAAGAAAATACAGAAGAAGGTGTATTTATATTTATATTACCACCTTCTATGGAAGAATTAAAACAAAGAATTATTAAAAGGGGAAGTGAAACCCCGGAATCTCTTATGAAGAGATTTAAATCTGCCTATAAAGAAATAAATTTTGTTTCTAAATATAATTATGCAGTAGTTAATGATGAAGTTAACGTTGCAGTAGAAAAGTTAGAAGCAGTAATATTAGCTGAAAAATGTAGGGTAGATAGGTTAAAACATAGTATATTAGATTCAAAGGAGGACTTAATACATGAACAACTCTATGATTAATCCATCAATAGTAGACTTATTAACAAAGGTGGGGGACAGATATTCTTTAGTAATTTTAACATCAAAAAGAGCTAGAGAAATAATTGAAGGTGCAGAACCATTAGTTAAAGTAGATTCTCACAAACCACTAACAATTGCAATTAATGAAGTAAATGAAGATGTTGTAAAATATCAAGAATAATATAAAGGGATTTGAGTATTATGAAAAAGTGTGTGGTATTAGGCGTAAGCGGAGGAATAGCTGTTTATAAAGCTTTAGAAGTAGTAAGCTTACTTAGAAAGCAAGATGTTGAAGTTAGAGTAATAATGACAAAATCAGCTACTGAATTTGTTACTCCACTTTCATTTCAATCACTTAGTCAAAATATGGTTATATATGATATGTTTTCTGAACCAAAAGCATGGGAAATTCAGCATATAAGTTTAGCTGAGAAAGCAGATGTTTTTTTAGTAGCACCAGCAACAGCTAATATAATTGGCAAAGTTGCAAATGGAATAGCTGATGATATGTTATCAACAACTATCATGGCAACTAAAGCAAAAGTAATTTTTGCACCAGCCATGAATACTAATATGTATGAAAATCCAATAGTTCAAGGAAATATAGAAAAACTTAAGAGTTTAGGATATGAATTTATAGAACCAGCATGTGGTAGACTTGCTTGTGGAGACATAGGAAAAGGAAAACTTGAAGATCCAAAAGTAATTGTAGATAGAGTGATATCACAATTTACTAAAAAAGATTTAGCTAATAAAAATGTTTTAGTTACAGCAGGTCCTACAATATCACCAATAGATCCAGTTAGATATATAACTAATAGATCAACTGGGAAAATGGGATATGCGATAGCTAAAGAAGCCAGAGATAGAGGTGCTAATGTTACATTGATTTCTGGTCCAACTTCATTAGAAATACCAACAAATATTAATTTTATTAGAGTTTCTACTAATAGTGAAATGAAAGAAGAAATAAACAAGTATTTTGATAATTCTGATGTAGTTGTAAAATCAGCTGCTGTAGCTGATTATAAAGCAAAAGAATATAGTAGTCAGAAGATAAAAAAAGGTGATGGAGATTTAGAATTAGCTTTCACTAGAGATAATGATATTCTTATGGAACTAGGACGCAAAAAGAAAAATCAAATTTTAGTTGGGTTTGCTGCTGAAAGTCAAAATTTAAAAGAAAATGCTAAAAAAAAGCTTATAAGTAAAAATTTGGATTATATAGTTGCAAATGATATAACAAGTGAAGATACTGGTTTTGCTTCTGAAGATAATAGAGTAATTATTTTATCTAATAAAGATGAAGAGATCCCAATAGATAAAACAAGCAAAAATGAGATTGCTAGCAAATTATTTGATATTATTGGAAAGCGCTAAATGCGCTTTCTTCTTATTATACAAGTATATGTTAATAAGGTATCTTAAAAAGGGTGAATTTATATGAGCATTTATGCTGAAATAATTATAAATAGTGATGCAAATGAAGTAGATAGACCATTTACATATAAAATATCAGATGAATTCATTGATAAAGTTGGTATTGGATATAGAGTAAAAGTTCCTTTTGGAAAAGGAAATAGAAATGTTGATGGCTTTGTATTTAAAATTTTAACTGAAGAGTTGGAATTTAAATACAGGATTAAATATATTGTAGATGTTTGTGAAGACTATCCTATTTTAACAAAAGCAGATATTGATCTTATTAATTTTTTGAGAAATAAATATCTTTGTAAATATATAGATGGAATAAGACTTTTAATACCTGTTGGAATTATGAAAGGTTTAAAGAATAAAAAAAGACGTGTGATATACACAGACAAACAATTGGAAGATGAAAAATTTAAAAAAGATAATTATATAAAGTTGTATGAATTTATATCACAAAATGAGGGCTCATTTACCAAAAGTGAAATAACAAAAGACAATGGATTTTCAAGTTATTCTTTAAATAAATTAATAGAAGCAGGAATTTTGAAATGTGAAGAGCAAGTAGTTTTTAGATATAATATTAAAAGTTATTCTGAATATTCTTCTAAAACATTAACATTAGAACAACAAAAAGCTTTTGATACCATTGTAAATGGAAATGAAAAAAAATACCTCATAAAAGGAGTAACTGGTTCAGGAAAAACGGAAGTTTATATGCATTTAGTAGCAGATATGTTAAAGCAAGACAAGGGATGTATAATATTGGTGCCAGAAATTGCATTAACGCCTCAAATGATTGAAAGATTTAAAGGAAGATTCGGAAGCAATATTTCTCTTTTTCATAGTAGACTTTCTGAGGGAGAAAGATTTGATGAATGGTTTAGAATAAAAGAAGGTAAATCTAAACTAGTTATAGGAGCTAGAAGTGCTCTTTTTTTACCAATGCAAAATTTGGGGTTAATTATAATAGATGAAGAGCATGAAACAACTTATAAATCAGAACAAAATCCTAAGTATAACACTATTGAAGTTGCAGAATTCATTACTGAAATGCAAGGATGTAAGCTTATATTAGGTTCTGCTACTCCAAGTATTCAAAGTTATTATAAAGCTTTGGAAGGTAAATATAAGCTGATAGAGATGAATAAAAGAGTGAATAAAAAAGATATGCCAAAGTTTGATATAATAGATATGCGAGAAGAATTAAAATCAAATAATTTATCTTTATTTAGTAAGGCTCTCTATAATGAAATTGATAAAAATCTTAAAAATAAAAATCAAACTATTTTGTTTTTAAATAGGAGGGGAATGTCAACTTTTATTTCTTGCAGAAGTTGTGGATATGTTTTTAAATGTCCAGAATGTGATGTTTCAATGACTTATCATAAAAATGGATATTTGATATGTCATTATTGCGGAAGAGCAGAAAGAGAACAAAAAATATGTCCAAAATGTAAAAGTAAATATGTGAAGTATTTTGGTGCAGGTACTGAGAGAGTAGAAACAGAAGTGAAAAAATATTTTCCCAAAGCTAGAGTATTGAGAATGGATGTTGATACTACTAGACATAAAAATTCACATGAATCTATATATAATTCATTTAAAAATGGAGAGGGAGATATTTTAATTGGTACTCAAATGATTGCCAAAGGATTGGATTTTCCAAATGTAACACTGGTTGGAGTATTAGCAGCTGATATTTCTATAAATATTCCAGATTATAGATGTGGAGAAAGAACTTTTCAAATTATAACTCAAGTAGCAGGAAGAGCAGGAAGAGGAGAAAAGGATGGATTAGTAATAGTTCAAACATATACTCCTAATCACTATAGTTTAATACATGCTAAAAATGGTGACTATAAGTCTTTCTTTGAGGAAGAAATTAGATTTAGAAGTCTTATGGATAATCCACCTTTCACAAAGATATTAATAATTAATGGAACTTCTAAATTTCAGGAAAAATTGAAAATATTTATGTATAATTTACAGAAGGAATTGGAAAAGTTAATAATAGGAACGGGGCTTATATTGTTAGGTCCAGTGCCTTGTATAATTACCAAGTTAAAGGATAAATATAGATGGCAGATAATAATAAAAGGTAATTTTAGTGATGAATTTAGTAAAAAAGTAAAAGATACACTTTATCTATTAAATAAGAGTGTATATAATGAAATAAGGATTAGTATTGATATAAATCCTAATAATATGACATAGGGGGAATTTTAGATGGCATTAAGAAATATAAGAAAATATGGAGATTCTGTTTTAAGAAAAAAATGTAGAGAAGTTGAAAAAATAGATGAAAGATTAGTAACACTAATTAAAGATATGCTTGAAACAATGTATGATGCAGATGGAGTAGGTCTTGCAGCACCACAAGTTGGAATATTAAAGAGATTATTTATTGTAGATATTGGAGAAGGTCCTTTAGTATTTATAAATCCTGAAATATTAGATACTGATGGAAAACAAGTTGATGAAGAAGGTTGTTTAAGTTTACCAGGTAAAACAGAACCTGTTATGAGACCTAATTATGTTAAAGCTAGAGCTTTAAATGAAAAGGGAGAAGAGTTTGAAATAGAAGCTGAAGAACTTTTAGCAAGAGCTATTTTACATGAATATGATCACTTAAATGGAACTCTATTTATCGACAGAACTACTAAAAAATAGGAGGCCTTAATAAATGAAAATAGTATTTATGGGAACACCAGAATTTGCAGTTCCATCTTTAAAAAAATTAGTAGAAGAACATGAAGTTAAGGCAGTTCTTACTCAACCAGATAAACCAAAAGGAAGAGGAAAAAAGCTTGCATATTCTCAAGTTAAAGAAGAAGCTTTAAAGCATGATATACCTGTGTATCAACCAATAAAATTAAAGGATGATAAAGAAATAATTGAAAAATTAAAAGAAATAAATCCTGATTTTATTATAGTAGTTGCATTTGGTCAAATATTAACTAAAGAAGTATTAGATATACCTAAATATGGTTGTATAAATTTACATGCTTCATTATTGCCTATGTATAGAGGGGCAGCACCATTAAATTGGGTTATAATAAAAGGTGAAAAAAAATCGGGAAATACTACTATGTTGATGGATGTAGGTTTAGATACAGGTGACATGTTATTAAAAGAAGAAGTTGAAATCCATGAAGATATGACAACTGGAGAATTACATGATATTTTAATGATAAGTGGTGGAGAACTTTTACTAAAAACAATAGAAGGATTATGTAATGGAAGTATAAAGCCTGTAAAGCAAGAAGGAGAAACTTTCTATGCTAAAATGCTTGATAAAGAATTAGCACATATAAATTGGAATGAGGATGCTTATGATATTCATAATCTTGTTAGAGGTTTAAATCCTTGGCCTATTGCTTACACTGAATATAAAGGCGAAAGAATGAAATTATATAAAACAAAAGTTTTATATAAAGAAGTTTCTAATAAGCCAGGCACAATAATAGAAGTTAACAAAGATGGTGTTAAGGTTGCATGTGGCAAAAATGTATTAATAATTGAAAAGGTACAATTCCCTAATGGAAAACCACTTACTATAGAGCAGTATATAAATGGTCATAGTATAGATAAGGATATAATATTAGGTGAATAACATATAAAAAGGTATAATTTAGAGAATAGGAGGAAAGCTTATGTTTTATTTTGATCCAACGATGATTATATTAGTTCCTGCAATAATAATAGCTTTTTGGGCACAAACAAAAGTTAATTCAGCTTATAGTAAATATAGTAAAGTAAGTGCTATGAATGGATACACTGGAGAGCAAATTGCAAGAATGATGTTAGATGAAGCAGGACTTTATGATATAAGAATTGAACTAGTAAATACAAAACTAGGAGATCATTATGACCCATCAAATAGAGTTTTAAGATTATCTCCAGAAGTATATAGAGGTCAGACAATATCAGCAGCAGGTATTGCAGCCCATGAAGTAGGTCATGCAATCCAGCATAAAGAAGCTTATAAACCTTTAATAATAAGAAATTCAATAGTTCCTGCTGTAAATATTAGTTCCAATTTTTCATGGATATTGTTTTTTGCAGGAATACTGATGGGATTAAAAAGTTTAGTAACCTTAGGAATAATACTATTTTCTGCGGCGGTAATATTCCAATTAATAACATTACCAGTTGAATTTAATGCTTCAAGTAGAGCGTTAAATATATTAAAATCAAGAAATATTTTATATGGTGATGAAGTAAAAGGCGCAGCAAAGGTTTTAGATGCAGCAGCAATGACTTATGTAGCAGCAGCATTAATGGCAATATCACAATTAATTAGACTTATTGCGATAAGCGATAGAGATTAGGAAAAAAGAGGTAGCGTATGAATTGTAGAAATTTAGCAGTAAAAATATTAAAAAGAGTTATTGATGAAGGAGCATATTCAAATATTATTCTTTCAAATGAACTAAACGAAGCAAACTTAGAAGAAAGAGATAGAGCATTATTAACAGAAATAGTTTATGGTGTTTTAAGAAGAAAGAAGACATTAGATCTTATAATAGCTAATTTTGTAAGAGATATAAAACTTATGGATCATGAAGTACTAAATATTTTAAGAGTAGCTATATATCAAATGACATTCTTAGATAAGGTACCAACATATGCAGCGTGTAATGAAGCTGTTGATGAAGCAAAAAAAGTATCACCAGAAGCAGGCAAACTTGTAAATGGTATCCTTAGAAACTTCTCAAAAGATCCAGATGATATAACTATTAATGGAAATAAAATAAATGAGTATGCATATAAATTTTCTTTTGAACCATGGATGATAAGACTTCTAATTAAACAATATGGGGAAGATCTTGCTAAAAAAATAATGGTTGGTTTAAATCAAATTCCACAAACAACTGTTAGAGTTAATGATACTAAGTGCGAGTATGATGAAGTATTTGAAAAATTAGAAGAGATGGAATATTGTGTTGAAGAAGGATTTATGTGTCCAGAAGCTATATTAATAAAAGGTGGAAGTTCAATACAAGAAAATCCATTATTCAAAGATGGTGAAATTACTGTTCAAGATGAAAGTGCTATGTTAGTTGCACCTTTACTTGAATTAGAAAATGATATGAAAGTGTTAGACTTATGTAGTGCTCCAGGAGGAAAAACAACTCATATAGCTGAATTATTACAAAACACAGGCGAAGTTAGAGCATTTGATGTACATGAATCTAAGCTTGGTTTAATAAAAGAAAATTGTGAAAGACTTGATTTAAATAATGTGAAAATTGAATTAGGTGATGCAACAAAACTAAATGCAGAATTAATTTCATATGCTGATAGAGTACTTATAGATGTTCCATGTTCAGGCTTAGGTATAATAAGAAAGAAACCTGAAATAAAATGGAATAAAACAAGAGAAAATTTAAGAGAAATAATTCCTGTTCAAAGAGAAATAATGAATAATGCATGGGAATACTTAAAAAATGGTGGAATTATGATATATTCAACTTGCACTCTTAATAAAGAAGAAAATGAAGAAAATATAGAATGGTTCTTAAATACTCATAAAGATTGTAAATTAAAAACTATATTCATAGGAAAAGAAGATAACTTAATTTACAATAAAAATGGTACATTAACAATACTTCCAAATGCAAAAATGGATGGATTCTTTGTTGCAAAACTAGAAAAGCAATAATAGTAGGTGAATAAATGAAAAACATATTAGATTATACTTTAGAAGAACTAACATTATGGATGAAAGAAAACAATGAAAGTTCTTTTAGAGCTAAGCAAATTATGTCTTGGATATACAAAAATGTTAGAAATTTTAATGATATGAGAAATATGCCTAAATCTTTAATAAAAAAGCTTGAAGAAAATTTTGAAATAGTACTGCCAGAAATTGAGCAAATATATAAATCAGAACTTGATGGTACAGAAAAGTTTTTATTTAAGTTTTCTGATGGAAATTTAATAGAGAGTGTTTTAATGAGATATAAGCATGGAAATTCTATATGTATATCTACTCAAGTGGGTTGTAGGATGGGATGTAAATTTTGTGCTTCAACAATAGATGGTAGAATTAGAAATTTAACTACAGGTGAAATATTATCTCAAATATTAGTGGTTCAAAATCATATAGGTGAGAGAATTTCAAATGTTGTCTTAATGGGGAGTGGTGAACCATTAGATAATTATGAGAATGTAATAAAATTTTTAGACGTAGTTTCTGCAGAGTATGGACTAAATATAGGCCAAAGACATATAACATTATCTACTTGTGGTATTGTACCTAAGATATATGAACTTGCAGATAAAGAACTTAGCATAACTCTTGCTATTTCATTACATGCATTTAGTGATGAAAAAAGAAAAGAGATTATGCCAATAGCTAATAAATATAGTATTGATGAAATTTTAAATGCGTGTAAGTATTTTATAAATAAGACTAAAAGAAGAATAACTTTTGAGTATTCGCTAGTTAAGGATATTAATGATTCTAAAGAAGATGCAAGAGCTTTAGGTAAATTGTTAAAGGGAATGCTTTGTCATGTTAACTTAATACCTGTAAATGAAATAAAAGAACGTACATTTAAGAAATCATCTAAAGAAACAATACAAGATTTTGCAAACATATTAAGTAATTTAGGAATAGAAGTAACTGTTAGACGTGAAATGGGAAGCGATATTAATGCAGCTTGTGGACAACTTAGGAGAAGTTATATAAAGACCCAAGAAACAAGGGGGGAATAAAATGGTTGGATTAGTTAGTGATGTAGGATTAAGAAGAGTTTTAAATGAAGATTTTGCAATTTATTTAGAAAAAGATGAGTTTAAACTATATGTTGTTGCAGATGGGATGGGTGGACATAATGCTGGAGAAGTAGCAAGCAAAATGGCTGCTGAACATATTGTAAAATATGTAGAAAAAAATTTTAATTCCGCAGAAAAGGATACTTTAATAGAAGATGCTATTAAAGTCTCTAACAAGGTAGTTTTTAAATATTCTAAAAGTAATGAAAGCTTAAATGGAATGGGAACTACTGTAACAGCTTGTTTAATAACTAAAAATTTTATTCACATTGCAAATGTTGGTGATAGTTCATGTTTAGCTATAAAGAACAATGAAATTGTTAAAATAACCAAAGATCATTCATTAGTACAAGAGCTAATTGATTGTGGAAGCATAACGGAAAAAGATGCATTGAATCATCCTAAGAAAAATATAATAACAAGAGCATTAGGAACTAGTGAAAATGTAAAAGTTGATGTTTTTACATTAGAAAATTCTAAATATGATAAATATTTATTATGTTCAGATGGGTTAACAAATGAATTAACAAATTATGAAATATTAAATATAATTAAGGTGGAAAATGATTATATAAGTGCAGCTAACGAATTAGTGAGTTTAGCCAAAGAAAAAGGTGGAAGAGATAACATAACTGTATTGTTGTTTGGAGGAGAGATGTAGTATGAATGGTGTGATACTAGGAAATAGATATGAATTGCTTGAAAAAATAGGCGAAGGTGGCATGTCTGAAGTTTTTAAAGCAAGATGTAATAAATTAAATAGATTTGTAGCAGTTAAAATTCTTAAAAAAGAATTTTGCGATAATGAAGAAATAGTTGAAAAGTTTAAGGGAGAAGCAACAGCTATTGCTAAATTAAATGATAGCAATATAGTAAATATATTAGATGTGGGTACACAAGATGATATAAACTATATTGTTATGGAATTAGTTGATGGAAAAACCTTAAAAGAAATTATTCAAAAGACAGGTAAAATGAATTATGAGTCAGCAATAGTTTCAGCAATTCAAGTAGCGAAAGCTTTAGACTGTGCTCATAGAAATAAAATAATTCATAGAGACGTAAAGCCACAAAATATTTTAGTAGCAGATAATGGAGTAATTAAAGTTACTGATTTTGGAATTGCTAAATCTACATCCTCTTCAACTATTACTAATACTAGTACTATAATGGGGTCGGCTCACTATCTTTCTCCAGAACAAGCAAAAGGTGGATTTATTGACTATAGAACAGATTTATACTCACTAGGAGTAGTTTTATACGAAATGGTTACAGGAACATTACCTTTTGAAGCAGATACAGCAGTAACTATTGCATTAAAGCATTTACAGGAACAAGTTGTACCACCTAAGAATATAAACACTAGAATTCCTGATAGTTTAAATAAGCTTATCTTAAAATGTATGGAAAAAGAGCCTAATAAAAGATATCAAACTGCACAAGAAGTTATAAAAGACCTTGAAAAGATAAAAGAAAATCCTAATGCTATTATAGATCAAGTTTGTGATGATCAACATACTATAATAATGTCAGCAGTTACAGAAGAAATAGCAAAACAATCACCAATTAAAGCTGTATCAACAAATGATGATGCCGATTATGATTATGATGATGACTATGATGATTATGATGACGATGATGATTTTAAAGAAAAGAAATTTAATGGTAAGAAAACTAAAAAGATTTTATTAGGCGTTGGAGGCGGAATATTCTTAATATTATTATGTGTAGGAATATTTACATTGTTTTCTTCAGGATCAAACAAAGAGGTAGAATTACCTAATATAATTGGAATGACTTTGGATGAAGCTAAATCTAAGCTTGAAGGAATGGAATTAACTTTAGTTGATGCTGGTTCAGAAAAGAGTGATGAACCAGAAGGTACTATTATTAAAAGTGATCCTAAGGCTGGAAGTTCTGTAAAGGCAAAAAGTAAAATTAGGGTAATTTTAAGTTCTGGTCAATCAAAAGTAAAAATGCCTGATTTACGTGAAGAAGATACTGATACTGCAAATAAAATATTACAATCACTTAACTTAAAAATAGATAATGTTACTGAGGAGTATAGTGATGATGTACCAAAGGGACAAATAATAAGTCAAACTCCTTCAAAAAATACAGAAATAGATACTACAACAAAAATAAGTGTAGTAGTAAGTAAAGGTGCACAAGTTAGACTTTCAACTGTACCTAATGTTATTGGATTAACATTAGATGATGCAAAGAATAGATTAGATAATGCAAAATTAAAGATTTCTATTGTAGAAAAAGAAACAAATGATGAATCTAAGAATGGAAAAGTATTATCACAATCTATAGAGGGAAGTAAGGTAGAACAATGGACTTCAGTTACTATAACAGTAGGTAAGTATGTAGCGCCTGTAGCACCTACTCCAAATCCAGGGGATAACAATAACAACAATAATGGAAATAATAACAATAATGAAAATAACAATAACAATAACAATCAAGTACCTACAAATCCTGGAGACACAGAAACACCTACCAAACCACCTGTTGATGAGGGTGGAGGCAATGTTGATGCAACTGCAAAACATCCAAGTGCAAAAGCGCCAAAGGTAGAATAATTAAGAGACTGTCTTAAAAAGTAATTCAATTTACTTTTTAAGATGGTTTTTTATAGTTTATTTATTTAAAAAATAAGTTGCATTTTTAA
The DNA here is from genome assembly GCF_031344075.1 of Clostridium aquiflavi. Classification (NCBI taxonomy): domain Bacteria; kingdom Bacillati; phylum Bacillota; class Clostridia; order Eubacteriales; family Clostridiaceae; genus Clostridium; species Clostridium aquiflavi. Next base: position 78,627 of record NZ_JAVJAN010000011.1, on the reverse strand, counting down.
TATGATTTTGTTTATTATATTAGATAGGAAATTTAATTATGGAGGAATGTATGAAAGGAAAAATAATAAAAGGTATAGCTGGATTTTATTATGTAAAAGTGGAAGAAAATTTAATAGAATGTAAAGCTCGAGGAAAGTTTAGACACAAAGATGTTAAACCGATGGTTGGAGACAATGTAGTAATACAGGTTGAAAATGGTAAGGGCGTTATTGAATCTATAGAAAAAAGAAGTTCTGAATTACTTAGACCAGCTGTAGCTAATATTTCATTAGCTTTTGTGGTATTTGCAATTAAAAGTCCTGATATAAATTTTGATTTATTAAATAAATTTTTAGTGTTATGTGAGTATAATCATATAGAGGCAATTGTTTGTTTAAATAAAGTAGATTTAGTTTCAGAAGAAGAAAGAGAAAATGTTAAAAAAAGAATTAACGATATAGGATATGAAGTTTTGTACATAAATGCAAAAGAAGGATTAGGAACAGATATACTTAAAGAAAAAATTAATGGCAATATAACAGTACTATGCGGCCCGTCTGGAGCAGGTAAATCTACATTGATAAATAAGCTTACAGATAAAGAACATATGCTTACTGGAATTGTAAGTGAGAAAATAGGAAGAGGTAAACATACTACAAGACATAGTGAACTTATAGAAGTTTCAAATGGATATATAGTTGATACTCCTGGATTTTCAACCCTAGAAATAAAAGATCTTATGAATAAAGAAGATCTTAAATATTGTTTTCCAGAATTTGAAGAGCATAATGAAAGTTGCAAATATAGAGGCTGTTTACACAATAAAGAACCAAAATGTGCTATAAAAGAGGACGTTGAAGATGGTAAAATTAATAAGTATAGATATCAATTTTATATAAAAACATTAGAAGAAATAATAGAGGGGGAAAAAAATAAATGGTAAAAATAGCACCATCAATATTATCAGCAGATTTTTCAAAATTAGGAGAGGACGTAGAAAGAGTAGATAAAGCAGGAGCAGAGTTTATTCATATAGATGTTATGGATGGATCTTTTGTACCTAACATATCATTTGGATTTCCAATAATGAAATCAATAAGAAATAAAACTGACAAAGTTTTTGATGTTCATTTAATGATAGAAAATCCATCAAAATATATAGATGACTTTATAGAAGCAGGAGCTGATTTAATAACTGTTCACTATGAAGCAGATAGACATATAGATAGAACAATTCAATATATTAAATCAAAAGGTAAAAAAGCGGCAATTGCTTTAAATCCAGGTACTCCAACTATGGTTTTAAAAGATTTAATAGCTCAATTAGATATGGTTTTAATAATGTCTGTTAATCCTGGATTTGGAGGACAAAAATTTATACCGTATTCATTAGAAAAAATTAGAGAAGTGAAGGAAATGAGTAAAGATTCAAATTCATCATTATTAATACAAGTAGATGGAGGAGTTGATTCAAGCAATATTAGTGATGTTGTAGAAGCAGGTGCTAATGTAATAGTTGCTGGATCAGCAGTATTTAAAGGAGGAAATATAGAAGAAAACATAAAAGCTTTAAGGAGATAAGTATAAAATGAAAGTAATGATTGTAAGTGGGGGAAATCCACCATCAGAAAGCTTAATAAATCAATATATTAAAAAAGTTGACTTTATAATTGCAGCTGATAAAGGTGGAGAATATCTTCTTAAATATAATATTATTCCTAATTTGCTCATTGGAGATTTTGATTCAATGAGCAAAGAAAGCTTAAATGAATTAAAGAAGGTAGTAAAAGAGGTATTAAAATTCCCGCCAGAAAAAGATTATACAGATACAGAGATGGCTTTAATGGAAGCTGTAAAAAAAGGCGGGGAAAAAATCTATTTGTTTGGTGCTACTGGTACTAGAATGGATCATACGTTAGGAAATATAGGTTTACTTTTATCCTATAAGAAAAAAGGAATAGATTTAGAAATAATAGACAATAATAATAAAGTATATTTAGCTAAAAATAAAATGGTTTTAAATGGTGAAAGAGGTGAAAATATTTCTTTTCACGCATTATCTGATGTTGTTAAAAATTTTAAAATTACAGGGGCTAAATATAATATACCAAATGGAAAGAATATAAATTTATTAGATCCAAGGGCAATATGTAATGAATTTTTAGATACATGTATAAATATAGAATATGATAAAGGTGAGGTATTAATATTACATTCTGTTGATTAATAAAGTAATTTTGAAATAAAATATAAAAAATAGGAACGTTTTCTAGTACTCTTGAATACTAATATAGTAATCTAAAATTTTTGTATATTAATTTTCAGGAGGGTTATTAATGAAAATAATAGCAATTAAGTTACCGAAGTTTTTTTCTAGTATAATAAAATTTTTTAGAAAAAAATAATAGAGTGATACATACAACTCTAAAATAAAAGGTAAAAAATAAAAAATGCAATTCATATCATAATTGCATTTTTTATTTGAACTATATTGCTCTTTGAACCTTACCAGATCTAAGGCATCTTGTACATACACGAACAGTTTTTGGTGTTCCATTAACTAAAGCCTTTATTTTCTTTATGTTAGGAGCCCAAGTTCTCTTTGATTGACGATGTGAATGGCTGAATTGTACACCTGCTACAACGCCTTTATCACAAATTTCGCATCTTCTTGCCACTAGAAAACACCTCCTTATATTCTAAAGATAATTATCTTCAATAGGACAGATTGAATTATAACACAGAATATATTATATATGCAAGCTAATTTTATAAAAGAAAAGATATTATTAAGATTATTATACATATATTTCTTGAATAAAATATCTTTCTAATATAGAATATACAATAAGGAATGTATTTTAGGAGGAATAGCTATGGTTGGATTTTCAAATGAAAATGGTAATATAAATTATTCTGAAGAAGTCTTAGCTAAGATTGTTGGGTTATCAACAATGGAATGTTATGGAGTTGTTGGCATGGTTTCTAAAAATGCTACTGATGGTTTTTGGGAACTTATGCGTGTAGAAAATTTAAGTAAAGGTGTAAAACTAAAACTTATAGAAACAGATAGATTACAAATCGAATTATTTGTTATGGTTGAATATGGAACTAAAATATCGGTTATAGCTAACAACATAATTCAAAAAGTTCGTTATAGCGTTGAAAATTACACAGGATTAAAAGTTTCATCAATAACTGTAAATGTTCAAGCGGTAAGAGTCTAGGAGGTTAAAATTAGATGGAATTTAAAAAAATAAATGGCCATGATTTTTATAACATGGTTGTAAATGCTAGTAATAGATTATTGGAACAAAGTGAATTTGTAAATTCTTTGAATGTATTTCCTGTTCCAGATGGTGACACTGGAACTAATATGTCAATGACATTTAAGGCTGCAGTTAAAGAAATAGAAAATATAAATTCTAATTCAATAGGAGAAATATCTAAAAAATTAGCAAAAGGTGCTTTAATGGGGGCCAGAGGAAATTCTGGAGTAATTTTATCACAAATACTTAGAGGATTTTCTAAAGGCTTAGAAGGAAAAGAAGAAGTTGACGGAACTGAACTTTCAGTAGCGTTCTTTGAGGGTTCTAATGCAGCTTATAAGGCTGTTATGAGACCGACAGAGGGTACAATACTTTCTGTAATAAGAGCAGCGTCAGAATGCGCAGTAGAGTGTGAAACAAAAGATGTAATAACATTATTAGAGGAAGTTAATAAAGCTTCTAAAATAATGCTTGATAAAACTCCTGAGCTATTACCAGCGTTAAAGAAAGCAAAAGTAGTTGATTCAGGTGGTATGGGACTTTATATTATACTTCAAGGTATGCTTGAAGCATTAAAAGAAGGAATACAAGCTAAAATTCAAGAAATAAAGATAAGCTCACCAGAAGCTAAGGTAGGAGCACAATCTACTGAAGATATTGATATTAAATTTGGATACTGTACTGAATTTATTATTCTTGGTGATGCAAAAAAAGCAAAGGAATTTCAAAATACAATAGAACCACTTGGCGATTCTATGATTGTTGTTGGATATGAAGATGTCATTAAAGTTCATATTCATACAAATGATCCAGGTTTAGTCCTATCTCATGCCGTAAAAATAGGAGAATTATCAAAAATTAAAATTGATAATATGAGAGAAGAACATAGAGAGTTATTAACAGAATTACAATCAAATGAAAATATACCAATGGATGAGGTATCAACTGATGAAGCAGATCATAAAAAATATGCATTTATAACAGTTGCTATGGGGGATGGAATCGTAAAAATATTTAAAGATTCAGGTGTTGATTATGTTATTGAAGGTGGTCAAACAATGAACCCATCTACTCAAGACATATTAGATTGTATAGATAAATTAAATGCAGATCATATTTTTGTTATGCCAAATAATAAAAATATAATTATGGCTGCCAATCAAGCAGCAGAAATATCAGATAAGCATATAATTGTAATTCCTACAACAACTATTCCACAAGGAATAGCTTGTATAACTATGTTTAATCCTGAATGTGAAGCAGAAGAAAATGTTGAAGAGTTAAATGATGTTATAAATTCAGTAAAGACAGGATCAATAACTTATGCTGTTAGAGATACTGAAATTGATGGAAAAGAAATAAAACAAGGTAATATATTAGGATTAGTAGAAGGAAAAATTAAAGAAGTAGGGGAAGATAAAATTTCCGTTGCTAAACAAGTTCTTAAAGATATGTTAGACGATGATAGCGAACTAATAACTATTTATTATGGAGAAGAAATCGAAGAAGACAAAGTTAATGAATTTGTAGAAGAATTAGAGACTGAATTTGAAGATTTAGATATTCAAGCATATAAAGGAAATCAACCTTTGTACTACTTCTTAATGTCAGTAGAATAATAAAATTTACTAATATTATATAATTGAAAAGCACCTTAATTGGTGCTTTTTTTGGAGGAAAAATTTAATGGATATATATAGTGATATTTCTTCATTGAAGGGTGTAGGTCCTAAATTAACAGAGAAATTAAATAAATGTGGTATATTTAATATTTTAGATCTTTTATTATACTTTCCAAGAGATTATGAATTTGTTAACTCTAATATATTATTGGAAGAAATAAGTGGTGAAGAAAAACAAATTTTAAGATGTAAAGTTATAAGAATAAAAAGTGATATAAAAACCAAAACTGGAAAAATATTAACAACAATAGAATTTGACTATAAAGGATGTAAAGCTTATGGAAAATGGTTTAATCAAAAATATATAAAAAATACCTTTTATATTAACAAAACATATAATTTAATGGGCAAATTTAAAAGAATAGGTAAGACCCTTGAAGTAACTAATCCTACAGTTGTATGTGAAGAAGCATTAGATAATAGCATTTTACCTAAATATCCTCTAAAAGGAGATATAAGTAATAAGATTATAGAAAAGTTAATTAATCTTGTTATTTCTTCAATAAGTATAAAAGAAAATCTTCCTTTAGATATGTTAAATAAATATAATCTTATATCTTTAAATGATGCAATAAGGTCAATTCATTTTCCAGAGAATAAAGATTTATTAGAAAAAGCTATTGTTAGATTAAAATTTCAAGAATTGTTTACTTATTCATTAAAATTATTATTAGTAAAACATAAGCTTAATAAGAATAAAGATGGAATATGTTTTGAATGGGATGATGAACTTAAGACATTAAAAGATAGCATACCGTATTTTTTAACAAATGCTCAAACAAAAGTTGTTAGAGAAATTTTAAGAGATCAAAAATCTCAAAAACCTATGAATAGATTAGTTCAAGGGGATGTTGGGAGTGGAAAGACTATAGTTGCATTAATTTCTATATTTAATGTAATAAAGAATGGATATCAATGTGCTTTTATGGCACCAACAGAAATACTTGCTAATCAGCATTATGAAGAATCTAAAAAATTATTCAAAAATTTTGATATAGATATTGAGATATTAACTGGAAGTACTTCGCTAAAAGAAAAAAGAAGAATAAAAGAAAAAATAAAACAGGAAAATCCAATGTTGCTTATAGGTACTCATACATTATTTCAAGATGATGTTATTTTTAATAAATTAGGACTTATAATAACTGATGAGCAGCATAGATTTGGCGTTGAACAAAGAAGTAAGCTTATTAATAAAGGTAAGAAAGCAGATTGTCTAGTGATGACAGCAACACCTATACCTAGAACTTTGGCTCTTTATTTATATTCAGATTTAGATGTTTCAATAATTGATGAATTACCTCCAGGAAGAAAGAGAATAGATACTAGATTTTATCAAGAAAATAATAGAGGTATTGGATATGAATTGGCTTTGGAAGAAATAAATAAGGGAAGGCAAGTATATATAGTCTGTCCACTTATTGATGAAGATGAAAAAGAAGAATTAAATTCTGTAGAAACTTTATATGCTAAGTTGAAAAATGGTATATTTAAAAATATAGGAGTTGAAATACTTCATGGTAAAATGAAGGCAATTGAAAAACAAGATATAATAAGTAGATTTAAAAATAATGAATTTAAAGTATTAATATCTACAACAGTTATAGAGGTAGGGGTTAATGTACCTAATGCATCAGTTATGATTATAGAAAATGCTGAGAGGTTTGGATTAGCACAACTACATCAATTAAGAGGGCGTGTTGGAAGAGGAGAGTATGCATCATATTGCATTTTGATTGCTAAAGCAAAGAGCAATGTAACTAAAAAAAGAATGATGATTATGACAGAATCAAATGATGGATTTTTTATTTCGGAAGAGGATTTGAAACTAAGAGGATCAGGTGAGATGTTTGGTAGAAAACAAAGTGGAGATGCAGGGTTTATTTTAGCAGATCTATATGATGACATTAGTATATTAAAGGCTGCTAAACATGAAGCAATTGATATACTGCATAACAATTATAAAGAAAATATTAAGCTTATAAGTGAAATGAAAAAAAGTTTAGAAAACAATAGTAAATACATTTGTTTTAATTAATTTGAATTATTATATACAAATATGTTAATATACTTAATATATGCCATTAAGGAGGAAGAATTTTGAGAATAATATCAGGAAAAGCAAGAGGACGTAAATTAATACCTCCTGCAAGTATGGAAACAAGGCCAACGTTAGATAGAGTTAAAGAGGCTATGTTTAGCATGATACAAGGATATATACCAGATTCTAATGTTATAGATGTTTTTGCTGGAACAGGAAGCCTTGGACTAGAAGCAGCTAGTAGAGGTGCTAAAGAAGTTTATTTGATAGATAAAAGTTCTGAAACCTTTCCGTTATTAAAAGAAAATATAAAAAATTTAAAATTTGATGATTTTTGTTTTGCCTTGAACATGGATTCATATGAAGCATTAAGAAAGTTATCAAATCAAGGAAAAGTTTTTGACTTGATTTTTATAGATCCACCATATTGTAAAGAAATGATTCCAGAAGCTATTAAAATTATAAAAGAAAATAATGTTTTAAATGAAAATGGAATAATTGTAACTAAAATTGATACTATAGAAGAGATTTATGATGGATATGAAGATATAATTTTAACAAGAAGTAGAAAATATGGTAACACTACAGTGTGTTTTTATGCGTATAAGGAGGACTAACTATGAAGGTAGCTGTTTACCCAGGAAGCTTTGATCCTATAACAAATGGTCATTTGGACATAATTGAAAGAGGATCAAAGGTTTTTGATAAACTAATCATAGGCGTTTTGGTTAATGTTGATAAAAAAGGACTTTTTGAAATTGAAGAAAGAGTTGAGCTTATAAAAAAGGTTACAAAGCATATAAAAAATGTTGAAGTTCTGAGTTTTAATGGGTTATTAATAGACTTTTTGAAAGCAAATAATGCTAATGTTATTTTAAAAGGACTTAGAGCGGTATCAGACTTTGAATATGAATTTAAAATGGCACTTATGAATAATAAATTAGATCCTAATATTGAGACAGTATTTATGATGACTTCTGCACAATATTCATACTTAAGTTCATCTTCAGTAAAGCAAGTTGCTAAGTTTGGAGGATGCATTGAAGGACTTGTACCAAAAGAAATTATATCTGATGTTATTAGAAGGAGTAAAATTTAAGGAGTGGTATTATGGAAAAGATGGATGTGAATATAATGGAATTGTTAGAGTATCTGCAAGATTTGGTAGATAATTCACCTAAAGTTCCTATAAGTGGTAAGGTTGTAGTTGATAAAAAAGAAGTTCTTGAAGTGGTAGATCAAATTATAAATTATTTACCCGATCAATTTAAAAAAGCTCAATGGGTTATGAATGAAAGAGAAAGAATACTTGGAGAAGCTAAAAAAGAATACGATACAGTGAAAAAAGAAACTATGATGATTATGAGACAAAATGTTGAGAGTCATGATATAGTGAAAGAAGCTAAGTTAAGAGCACAAGAAATTATAGCTTCAGCACAAAGAGATGCTAAAGCTATAAGATTAGGTTCTAGGGATTATTCAGATGAAATTTTATCACAACTTGATAGAGAGCTAGAAGCTAAAAAAGAAGCTTTAATTAAGGGTCTTCAAAATAGTTTTGAAATAGTAGCTAAAGATATAGATGATAATTTAAGTACTGCCTGCCTAACCATAAGAGAAAATATAAAAGAGTTAAGAGGAATGAAAAAATAATTTATATATTATTTTAAGTATTATTGTTAAAATTAAAAGTAAAAACATTGGTAATAAATACATAAAGGAATTTATAGTACAAGCTGTTGGGAAATTAGATGTAACAATGCTTGTAGGTATAATTTTTACTAATGAATATGTTATTACAAAACTGAATATTCCTTGAACTAACTTTAAAGATATATATTTAAAATAGGAAATGTTAAAGTCATTCATAAATGAACTTATTTGTGCTATTACGGATAAGCCAGAAAAAGAACACAAAAAACTTATAATTCCTAATTTTAATGAAAGTGAAATATTTAAGTTTGAAATTAAATTACAACCATTTGTCATTTCTATACTTCCTAAGAATATAGAGAACAAGGTACCACTTTGTATATGAAATAAATTTTCTAAAAAATCAAATATATTATTTATATAAGCACTATTTTTTATAAGAGATATTATTACGGAAAATATAACGATGAATCCACAAATTGATAATATTGTGTTTACACCATTTCCAACGGCATTTTTTATTGCTTGACCAAAATTTAATTTTTTTTCATTTATAGAACTTTTAGAAATCGGTTTTCTTAAGGTTCTATTTTTTTTTGTAATTATACCAATAAATATAACAGAAAGATAATTAGCTATAAGTAGTATATAGCCTAATGTAGTATTATTTAAAAGTGCTGTTCCTACAGAGCCAATTAAAAATAAAGGCCCTACATTTGAAGCTATATTTAAAAGCCTTTGACATTCTTTATCATCTATACTTCCTAGAGACCATAAATCAATGGAGTATTTTGCTCCTAAAGGATATCCACATAAAAAACTAGCTACTATAGGAAATGAGCAGTTTTTAGATAAGCCTAGAGGCTTACAAATTAATGGACCTAATATCTTAGAATACAGTGAGATTCCATCATAAGATATTAATAAATTACAAATAACCAAAAAAGGAAATGTTACAGGTAAAACAGCGCTGTACCATAATTTACATCCATCAATAGCTGCAATTGTACACTGCTTTATATTTAATATAAATAATACTATAAATATAGAACATATTATACAAAATAAAATATTACTTTTTATATTTAATGATTTTATTAAAATGATAGTTAGTAATATTATTAATAACCATAAGAAAACAATAGTATAACTCATTAAATCACTCCAATTTTAAAGATTTATAAGAGCGTAAAAATATACTCTTTGTAAATCTTAGAATAGAAATAAAGTTGTATATTATATTTATTTATATTCTTATGATTATGTTAAATGTATTTATAATATGATTGGGCTAGTTAAATAATCTTGCATAGGATTTATTTTAGGATTTAAAATAGAATAAGCTTTTGTTCCAAGAAGATCTATTTCTAAACATTCATTAATATTATTTTTTGGAATTTTAGTTATTAAATTAACAGTACTATTCTTTTTTATATTCTTTAAAAGTTCTTTTCCTTTTGAATTGAAACCTAGAACCCTACAATAAGGACAAGGTTCTTTGGATAATTTTAACAAATCATATTTTTCAAGACCTATAAAAAACTGAGTTAAGATTCTATTTAATCTAGTATAGGTATATCTTTTACTTTTAGAGTTTAGTATTAATTCATCTAAAGAATTTGATTTTAACACTTCTTTTAATATCTTATTATCTAATCCTTCTGATATATCAGGAAGATTTTTTAGTAAACTACCGTCAGTTATAAGTTTATATTTAACATATTTAAATATATCTTCTTCGAATATAAAAGGATAATTTTCGAAGGATAATTTATTCAATATATTGTAACTTTCTTGGGGTAAAAAGTCTTTTAAATGTTCTAAATTTTTATTTTTCAAATGATTTCTTATAGATGTTGCTGAAGAAAAAGTAGTATTTAGGGAGTCATCATTATATTTTGAACCTTCTCTTTTTAAAGTTAAAGGTATTATTTTACTATTTAGTAAATTTAAAGCTTTAATATATTCTATACCTAAAATATTATTTGAATTTGAAATACAGTCCAAAATATGATTTGATTTAAAAAAATCGCTTAATGCATTAGCTCTACTTAGGTGAAATGGAAGACCTAAATTTAAATAATTTTTTAACACAATTTTATAATTTTCAGGCTCTTTTACTAATACATCTGTTATATCTTCGAGAATTTTTGTGCTACCTTCTTCACTTCCAAAATATAAATTATCTACAATGTTTAAAGAATTAAGCAAAGAAACTGATCCAAAAGCAAAATGTTCTGCAGAAGATAAAGAATATACTAAAGGCAATTCTATTACTAAATCAACTCCATTTTTAAGAGCTATTTCAGTACGAGTCCATTTGTCTACCATAGCTGGGATACCACGTTGCATAAAATTTCCGCTCATAACACAAACTATACTATCGGCATTAGCATTTATTTTAGCTTGACTTAAATGATATTGATGTCCTTTGTGAAATGGATTATATTCAGCAATTATTCCTGTCACCATAATAATAAAAACACTCCTTATAAATGAATTTGTTATGTTATTATAACACAATTGAATCGAGAAGAATTGTTTGTTAAACAATTATCAATATTGCAAAAAAAATATACTAAAAAATACAAATTAATAATATTAATATAAAAATATGAGTAAAAGATAAAAAAGTGTTATCAGATTATTCAGATTATTGCAAATCTAAAGACTTCTATTTTATTGATAAAATTGGTTGAAAAGATCATATGTATAGGAGTATATTATAAAATATAGGAAGTCAATTGAAGGGAGAATTACTTATGCAACTTATGGAAAAAATGTGGCTTAGAGCCAAATCTGATAAAAAGAAAATAGTATTGCCAGAAGGAAATGAAGAAAGAAATATAACTGCTGCCAGAAAAATAGTAGATAATGGATTAGCACATCCAATTTTAATTGGGAATAGAGAAAAAGTGTTAAAAAAAGCAGATGAAATAAATATAAACCTAGAAAATGTAGAAATAATAGATCCTAATGATTCGGACAAACTAGAAAATTATACAAAAAATTTCTATGAACTTAGAAAAAATAAAGGAATGACTATGGTCAAGGCAGAAAAGATAGTAAGAGACCCTCTTTATTTTGCAACTATGATGGTAAAATTAGATGATGCAGATGGAATGGTTTCAGGAGCAATTCATACTACAGGAGATTTATTAAGACCAGGATTACAAATTATAAAGACAATGCCAGGAGTGTCAATAGTATCGAGTTTCTTTATTATGAATGTACCAGGCAAAGAATTTGGTACTGATGGAACTTTAATATTTGCAGACTGTGCAGTTAATCCTAATCCAAATGAAGATGAATTAGCAGCTATAGCTATTGCAACAGCAGAAACAGCAAAGAAGCTTTGTAAAATGGAACCAAGAGTAGCTATGCTATCATTTTCAACAATGGGAAGTGCTGATAATGAACTTGTAGATAAAGTAAGAAATGCTACTGCTAAAGCCAATGCCTTAAGACCAGATCTAATGATAGATGGAGAATTACAATTAGATGCTGCTATAATTGAAAAAGTAGCTGCTCAAAAAGCTCCAAATAGCAAAGTTGCAGGAAAAGCAAATGTGTTAGTTTTCCCAGATTTACAAGCAGGAAACATAGGATATAAATTAGTACAAAGATTTGCCAATGCAGATGCAATTGGACCTGTTTGTCAAGGATTTGCAAAACCAATAAATGATTTATCAAGAGGGTGTAGTGCTGATGATATAGTTAATGTTGTAGCGTTAACAGCAGTTCAAGCACAAGAAGTTTAATTAGCTGAAAGAGGAGAGGAAAAAATGAAAGTATTAGTAATTAATTGTGGAAGTTCATCTTTAAAATATCAACTAATTGATATGACAACAGAAGACGCTTTAGCAGAAGGACTTGTAGAAAGAATTGGAATTAATGGGTCAATCTTAACTCAAAAAGTTAAAGGTAGAGAAAAGTATATAGTAGAACAACCTTTAAAAGATCACCAAGATGCAATTGAATTAGTATTAAAGAGTTTAATTGATGAAAATCATGGTGTTATAAAATCAATGGATGAAATAAGTGCAGTTGGTCATAGAGTAGTTCATGGTGGAGAAAAGTATTCAAAATCAGTATTGGTAAATGATGAAGTCATGAAAAACATTGAAGAATGTATTAAATTAGCACCACTTCATAATCCACCAAATATAATAGGAATAAAGGCTTGTGAAGAACTTATGCCAAATACTCCTATGGTATGTGTATTTGATACTGCATTCCATCAAACTATGCCAGAAAAAGCATATATGTATCCATTACCATATGAATATTATACTGAAGATCATATAAGAAAATATGGTTTCCATGGAACATCTCACAAGTATGTAGCTAATAAAGTTGCAGAATTTATGAAAAAAGATTCAAGTGAATTAAAAACAGTAACTTGTCATTTAGGAAATGGAGTTAGTATTACAGCAGTAGATGGTGGAAAATCAATTGATACTACAATGGGATTTACTCCACTTGCAGGTACAATAATGGGTTCAAGATGTGGAGATATAGATCCAGCAATAGTTACGTATTTAATTAAAGAAAAAGGTTACTCAGCTGATGAAGTAAATGATATATTAAATAAAAAATCAGGCATATTAGGAGTTTCAGGAGTAGGAACTGATTTTAGAGATATAAGAAGTGCTATAGGAGATAATAACAAAAGAGCAATTCTTGCAACAGATATTTTTGGCTATCAAATAAAGAAACAAATAGGCGCATATGCAGCTATAATGGGTGGAATTGATACAATAGTATTTACAGCAGGGATAGGAGAACATGCTCCAGAAGTTAGAATAAGAGCGTTAAAGGGTCTTGAATTTATAGGAATAGAACTTGACGAAGAAAAGAATAACAGCCATGATATAGGTGAAGGTATTTTAATTTCAAAGGAAAGTTCTAAAGTAAAAATTTATGTTATTCCTACTAATGAGGAATTGATGATAGCAAAAGAAACTTTAGCATTAGTGTAAAAGCAATTTAATAATAAATTTCTTGACTTTTATCGACACACTTTATATAATAAATTGTGTTTGCTTAACAAATATAATATGTTTAAGGAGTGAGAAAGGACTTATTGTAAATAAATGAGTTCTACTGATTATGAAAGTACGAGTTTCAGATCTTATTTCAAGAAAAGAAAGAAGTAAAAAAATTGACTACAAATTTGAAATACCTAAATTTGAATTTGAAGGAGATGTAATCACTCCGGTAAGTAAGTGCGAAGTATCAGGAGTAATAACATCTGATAAAGATATTGTAATAATGAAAGCTAAAGTAAAAGTTACTTTAGAAATGAATTGTGCAAGATGTTTAGATACCTTTATCTATCCAATAGATATTGATATAGAAGAGAGGTTTGCCAATAATAATGATCTTCAAGAAGAAGAGGTTGTTATTGTGCTTGATGACATTTTAGACATCAGTCAAATAGCTGAATGCAATATAATATCAAGTTTACCAATTCAAAGACTTTGCAAGAATGATTGCAAAGGACTTTGTCAAGAATGTGGTTCAAACCTTAATAAGCAGCCATGCTCTTGTAATAAACAAGATGTAGATATTAGATTTGATGTTCTAAAAGGTTTTTTTGACAATAAGGAGGTGTAGTTATGGGAAATCCTGCAAGAAAGTGTTGTAGCGCAAGAAGAGATTCAAGAAGAGCTCAAACATTTAAAGCTAGCTTACCTGGCATAGTTGAGTGTCCTCAATGTCATGAAATGAAGCTTGCTCATAGAGTATGTAAAAACTGTGGATTCTACAAGAATAGAGAAGTTGTATCTTCAGAAAAATAAAAGAAAGTCTTTAGACTTTCTTTTATTTTTATATTAGAATATTATTAAGTAAAATATTTTGATATATGAATGTAATTTAATTAAAAATACTTTAAGATTAATTAAATTTATTAGGATTAATATTTTTAATTAATCTATTTTTTTATCATTTATAGAAAAAGAGGGGTTATGTTTATGAAAATAGCGATTGATGGAATGGGTGGAGATAATGCACCTAGCGCAGTTTTAGAAGGTATAGTATCAGCATTAAAAGAATATAATGAAATAACTTTTTATATTACAGGACCAGAAGATAAAATATCATTAGAACTTTCAAAATACGACTACCCAAAGGAAAAAATTATAATAATAGACGCAAAAGAAGTAATATCAACAAATGAACATCCCGTTATGGCATTGAGAAGAAAAAAGGATTCTAGTATTGTTAAAGCTTTAAATTTAGTTAAAGATGGAACTTGTGATGGTATAATTTCAGCAGGAAGTACTGGGGCCTTTTTAGCTGGGTGTACATTGATTGTAGGAAGGATTAAAGGCGTAGAACGTCCATCATTAGGTCCTATAATGCCTGGCAGAAGAGGAAACTTTATGATTGTTGATGCAGGTGCTAATGTAGATAGTAAACCTGAATATTTAGTTCAATTTGGTAAAATGGGAAGTATATATTATAAAAATGTATTTAATGTTGATAATCCAAGTGTAGGATTATTAAATATTGGATCAGAAGAAGAAAAAGGAAATGATCTTACAAAAGCAACTTATAAGTTATTAAAAGAAGAAAATTCTATAAATTTTGTAGGCAATATAGAACCAAGATATATTCCAACTGGAGATACTAATATTATAGTAAGTGATGGTTTTGCAGGAAATACAGCTTTAAAAATGTATGAAGGATCAGCTACTAATATTTTAGGTATGATAAAAGATGAAGTATTAAAAGCTGATTTAAAAAGTAAAATAGGTGTAGTATTGCTAAAACCTTTCTTAAAGAAAATTATGAAGAAATTTGACTACAAGGAATACGGTGGAGCACCTTTTTTAGGAGTAAACGGTATTTGTATAAAAGCACATGGTAGCTCTGATGGGAAGGCTTTTAAAAATGCAATTAGACAAACAAAGATTTTTTATGAAAATAATGTTTTAGATGAGATAAAAAAAGAGTTTGAAAATAAAAATTAAATCTTATTTATAAAGTTATTTAAATTAATATTGACTATGGAAAAAATATATACTATTATCTAACTGTAGAGTTTGGGAGGTGAAATAAATGTTTGAAAAAATTCAAAATATTGTAGCAGATAAATTAAGTATTGATTTAGGAAGTATTACTATGGAATCATCATTTATTGAAGATTTAAATGCGGATTCATTAGATATAGTGGAACTTATAATGGCCTTAGAAGATGAATTAGATATGGAAATACCAGATGAAGATGTTGAAAACTTTAAGACAGTTGGCGACGTTGTTAATTACGTAAAAGCTCATTACGATGAATAACATAATCCCGCAAGTTAGCGGGATTTTCTTTATAACTAGTTTATTCTTGAATTTGTTATGTTTTTATTAAATTTTATTTTTAGCAAGTTGAAGAATAAACTTCAAGGAGTGGATATAAATGAATAGATATAAATTTAATGATATAGAAAACCGCTTAGGAGTTTATTTTAATAATCCTTCATTAATTAAGACTGCATTAACACATAGTTCATTTGGTAATCAATTCAAAGATGCTAAATATAATGAGAGATTAGAATTTTTAGGAGATTCTGTATTACAGCTTTGTATTACAGAGTATCTTTTTAATAAATTTAAAGATAAATCAGAAGGTGAATTAACTAAAATTAGAAGTTTAATAGTTTGCGAAAATTCACTTTACGAAATAGCAAAGAAGTTAAGTCTTGGAGAATATATAAGAATGAGTAAGGGTGAAGAACTTACTGGTGGAAGAGAAAGAATGTCTATACAAGCAGATGCTGTTGAAGCAGTAATTGCAGCAGTATATTTAGACAAGGGAATAGGTTTTGTAAATGACTTTATATTACTTCATTTTGAAGAAATAATAAATAAAGCAATAAATAATGAAATAGTATTAGATTTTAAAACTAAATTACAAGAGTTGTTACAAAAGGATGGAGAAATTTTAATTCAATATGATTTAGTAAAGTATGAAGGTCCGCCTCATAGAAGAAAATTTTTCACTAATGTAATTATAAATGAAAAGGTTATGGGGATAGGAGAAGGATATAGCAAAAAAGAAGCTGAACAAAATGCAGCAAGAGAAGCTTTAAAGAGGTTAGAAAAAAAGTATGAGTAAAAATTATTATATTATCCCTATATTTGTACCGCAGGAAGGATGTCCACATAAATGTGTATTTTGTAATCAAGACAGAATAACAGGACTTAAAGATATAGTAACTACTGATATAGTAATAAAAACAATAGATGACTATTTAGAAACAATAACAAATAAAGATGCTATTATAGAAGTTTCATTCTTTGGTGGCACCTTTACAGCAGTAAAAGAAGAAAAGCAAAGAGCTTTTTTAGAAATAGCCAAAGGTTATAAAGATAAAGGCTTAATTGATAAAATAAGACTTTCTACAAGACCTGATGCAATTGATGACTATATACTTACTTATTTAAAGGAATACAAAGTTGATATAATAGAACTTGGAGTACAATCTTTAGATGATGAAATATTAAAAAAATCAGGTAGAGGTCATTATGTTTCAGATGTAGAAAAAGCATCATCTCTAATAAAACAATATGGTTTTGTTTTAGGACATCAAATAATGCCAGGGTTACCAGGTGATACTTTTGAAAAAGATATTTTAACAACAAAGTTATCTATAAAAATGAAACCAGATATTTGTAGAATATATCCTGCATTAGTAATAAAAGATACACCTATGGAAAAAATGTATAAATTAGGTTCATATATACCATATACTTTAGACGAAGCAGTTGATATAAGTAAATCTATGTATCAATTGTATACTCAAAATAATATTCAAGTAATTAGAATAGGACTACAACCAACTGAAAGCATAAATGAAGGCGCAGATATAGTAAGTGGCCCGTTCCATCCAGCTTTTAGAGAACTAGTTGAGAGCAGCTTAATAGCAAACTTAATTAATTCTAATGTGAAAGATAAAGAAAGAGTTGAATTAAGAATAAATCCTAGAGATATAAGTAAACTATATGCTAATAAGAAAAAATATTTCAATAGCATAAAAAACAAGAATATTATAGTTAAGCAAGATTTTGAAGTTTCAAGAGGAAATTTAAAATTAATAACTAAAGAAGAAAATATTAACATTGCATATTAGCGAGAGGAAACTCTCGCTTTTTATTCTGTGAGCCTTTTATGAGAAATGATGAAATTTCTTAATTTTAAAAAGTTTATAATATATAAGAATAAAAAAGCCTTTTAATTGATATTTATTTAAAATTTTATTACATTGATATTTACGTGTCTTTAAGATAAAATTATTACAAATAAGGAGTGTTGTTTATGAAGAAGAAAACTAGAGAAAAGCTAAAAATTTTTATGGCTATTTTTATTATTTTAATTTTTATTATAGGATTATTACCAGCAGTATTTTTATAAGGAGTGATGTACTTGTTTTTAAAATCCCTAGATATAAGAGGATTTAAGTCCTTTGCAGATAAGACAGAATTAAAATTCAACGATGGAGTAACTGCAGTAGTAGGCCCAAATGGTAGTGGGAAAAGTAACATTTCTGATGCTGTTAGATGGGTTTTAGGCGAACAAAGCGTTAAAACTCTTAGGGGCGGAAAAATGGAGGATGTAATCTTTGCAGGAACTCAATATAGAAAGCCTGTAGGATTAGCTCAAGTGTCTTTAACTTTAGATAATAGTGATGAAAAATTGTCAACAGAGTATAATGAGGTCACTGTGTCAAGGAGAATATTTAGATCTGGGGAATCTGAGTATTTAATAAATAACAAAAAATGTAGGCTTAAAGATGTGATAAATCTTTTCATGGATACAGGCATAGGTAAAGAAGGATACTCATTAATAGGACAAGGAAAGATAGAATCTATATTAAGTGGAAGACCAGAAGAGAGAAGAGCACTCTTAGAAGAAGCAGCAGGTATAGTTAAATTTAAAAGTAGAAAAGAAGAGGCAGAAAAAAAGTTAGCTAATACAGATAGTAATTTGGTTAGAATACGAGACATAATATCTACATATAGTGATCGTATAGAACCATTGAGAATAGATAGAGAAAAGGCTTTGAAATTTAATTTAATTTCTGAAGATTTAAGAAAGAACGAAGTTTCATTATTAGTTAAGTATATAAAAATAAAAGAAGAAGAGTTAAAAGAATTTGATAATGAATTAGAAAATAAGACTACGTTTATTAATGAAAAAAAAAGAGAATTAAATTTACTTAAGGAAGAATTGAAATTTTTAGAAGAGAATATTAATTTATTAGAAAAAGAAACAGAACAAGATAAAACTGCTTATTATAAATTAAAAGAATTAATTAGTGAAAATTCTAAGGATATAGAATTAAATAAGGAAAGAATTAAAAATTTGAAAGAAAAAATTTCAAAGAACGATGAAGAAATAGAAATTGTAATATTAAAGATTAAAGAATTAGAAGAAGCTAAAACTAATTTAAATAGTTATTTGGAAAATTATTTGAAAGATCAAAAGGAAAAAAATGAAGCTATTATTAGTCTGGAAAAAATAAAATTAACTCTTTCAAAAAAACAAGATGATATGGAAAAAGAGCTTTCTAAACTTAAAGAAGATGAATTTGAATTATTAAGAAGTAATTCTGAAACAAAGAACTCTATAACTTTAATAAATAAAGAAATTTTATTAAAAGAAGAGAAAAAATCTGAATTAGAAAAATCATATGAATTTATAAAGCATAACGTAGCTATAAATGGAGTTACTTATCAAAACTTATTAAATAAGATAATTAATGATAAAAAAGAGATAGGTTCATTAGAAGAAGAAATAAGTAAAGATAAAAGTTCTATGACTTCATTAATGACTAAATTAACTAATAAGCAAAAAGAATTAACTAATTTAAATAATTTAGTAACTAAGTTAGAGGCTAATAAAAACATATTAGAAAATTTAGAAAAACAATATGAGGGTTATAATAAATCTGTTAAGTATTTAATGGAAGCTATTAATAAAGGATTAATTAATAGTGTTAAAAATACTAAAATTCTTGGTGAAGTTTTTAAAGTTGATAAGAAATACGAGATAGCAATAGAGGTATCGTTAGGTTCAATAATTTCTAATATTATTACTGAAAATGAAGAAAATGCTAAAAAATTAATAAAATATTTAAAAGAACATCATTTAGGTAGAGCAACATTTTTACCTTTAAATATAATAAAAGGTAAAAAGCTGATTTTAGATAATAGTATTACTAAAATTGAAGGATATCTTGGTATTGCTAGTGAAATTGTTTCTTATGAATCAACATATACAAATATATTGGATCATGTACTAGGTAGAACAATAATAGCAAAAGATATGAATTCAGCATTGCAGATAGCTAAAAATGGGAATTACAGGTATAAAATAGTTACATTAGAGGGAGAAGTTATAAGCCCTGGAGGTGCACTTACTGGAGGAAGTATATATGCTAAACACAGTAATGTACTAGGAAGAAAAAGAGAAATTGAAGAGATATTATTAAAGATTGATACAACTAAAAAAAGTTGTGTTATTGTAGAAAAAGAAATTTTAAAAGTAAGAGAAGACGTAAAAAAATTAGATGAGGAAATATTAAATAAAAGAGATGAGGTTCACTATAAAAATATTGAAATAACTAAAAAACAAGGTGAAGCTGAGAGATTAAAAAATGATACTAATAAATTTAAAGATAATCTAGAGATAACTAAAAACGAATTCCAAAGAGTTGAAAAAGATATAGATAAATTAAATTCTGATCTTGAAAACAAAAAGTCTGAAATTAAAGTTATCGAAGATAAAAATACATTCAATAAAGATAGATATTTAAAATTAGAAAAATCTATTAAAGAAAAGAATAACGAGATAGATGAGAATACAAATAAGATTACGGAAATAAAAATTAATAAGGCAACATTAGATGAAACTATTCAAAATGAAAAAAATCAATTTATTAGATTAGAAAAAGAATTAAATGAATTAAGAGTGAAAGAAAAAGCGCTTTTAATTGAAAATAATAATAGTAATGAAAATCTTATAAATTTAGAAAATGATATAAAAAGTAAATTGACTGCTACTAATGAAAATAATGTTAAAATAGAGGCGCTAGAAAAACAGTTAAAATATAAGGAATTAGAAAAAGAAAAATTAAAAGAAAGTTCTTTAAAACAAGATAACTTAATAACTAATATGTTTGAGATGATAAATTTAAAGGAACGAGATATAAATAAACAAGAAGTTATTAAAGCTAAAAAAGAGATTGAAAAAGATAATTATTATAAAAAATTAAATGAAGAATTAGAATTGACATATGTAGAAGCTTTAGATATAGCAGAAGAAATTGAAAATGAAGAAGAAATTAAAGAATTAACTAAGAAATTAAAGATGCAAATAACAGCACTTGGGACAGTAAATTTAGCATCTATTCAAGAATATGAAGAAGTTAAAGAAAAATTTGATTTTATGTCTTCTCAAGAAAAAGATTTAGAATGTGCTAAAGAAGAATTAAATTCTGTAATTTACGAAATGACTATTAAAATAAAAGATCTATTTAAAGAAAATTTTAAAATGTTAAATGTAACTTTTAATGAAACTTTTAGAGAGTTATTTAAGGGTGGTAGTGCTGAATTGATTTTGTGTGATGGTGATGAGTTAACTGCTAATATTGATATAAATGTTGAACCACCAGGTAAAAAGCTTCAAAACATAAACTTGCTATCAGGAGGAGAAAAAGTTTTATCTGCTATAGCATTACTATTCTCAATACTAAAGATGAAGCCAACACCATTTTGTATATTAGATGAAATAGAAGCTGCATTAGATGATGCAAATGTATATAGATATGCAGAATTCTTAACTAAATTTTCTAAAAACACTCAATTCATAGTTATAACTCATAGAAAGGGTACCATGGAAGTAAGTGATGTAATTTATGGTGTTACTATGGAGGAAAAAGGTGTATCTAAAGTTGTATCAGTAGATTTAACTGCCAGCTAAGGTTGCTTAATAAAAGATAGTGTTTTTGCTTAAAAGAATGTTTTTATATAAAACTTTAAACTTATTATTTATAAATTTAAATCATTATTATATACTTAAGAAGTGATTAATTTATAATTATAAGGGTGGAAATATTACAGATGTTATTAGATAATAGAAATATATAAACTTAAAATTTTAGGAGGAATTAAATTTGTTTGGAAATTTATTTAATAAACTAAAAGATGGATTAACTAAGACAAGAGATGGACTAACTGATAAAATAAATGAAGCTTTAAAAATAGCTATAACAATAGATGAAGATTTATATGAGGAATTAGAAGAAATATTAATAACATCTGATATAGGTATGGACACTACAATGGATATTATTGAGAGATTAAGAAAAAAAATTCGTAAAGAAAAGATTAATGATCCTCAAGAAGTGAAACCTGCATTAAAAGAAGTCATAAAGGAAATATTATTAGAAGGCAATTATGAAGATAATGATGATGAAAAGAAAGTAATGCTTGTAATAGGAGTTAATGGAGTTGGAAAAACTACATCTATTGGTAAACTTGCAGCAAAAAATAAGAGAGATGGCAAAAAAGTATTACTTATTGCTGCAGATACATTTAGAGCAGCAGCAATAGATCAATTAGAAGTGTGGAGTAGAAGAGCAGAGGTTGATTTGATAAAACATCAAGAAGGATCAGATCCCGCAGCGGTTGTATTTGATGCTATAGAAGCATCGAAAGCAAGAAATACAGATTTATTGATATGCGACACAGCAGGAAGACTTCATAATAAGAAAAATTTAATGAATGAATTAGAAAAAATTAATAGAATTATTGACAGAGAGTTAGATGGAGTTAAAAAAGAAACTTTATTAGTATTAGATGCTACAACAGGTCAAAATGCAGTAATACAAGCAAAGCAATTTATGGAGGTATGTCCTATTGATGGAATAATCCTAACTAAATTAGATGGTACTGCAAAGGGGGGAGTTGTAATTTCAATAAAACAAAGTTTAAATATACCTGTTAGATATATAGGTGTTGGAGAAGGTATTGATGATCTTCAAAAATTTGATGCTGAAAGTTTTGCAGAGGCAATAATTTAATAATAAAATAAAAAAAATATGACTGTTAAGTAAAAATACTTGACAGCTATATAAAATCCTGTTAAAATCTCTTTTGTGGGTAAGGTGATCTTATGGAAGACCGAGTTGAAATTTCAATGTTAATGGATTTATACAGTTCATTATTAACAGAGAAACAACGTAGCGTTATGGCATTATATTATGATGATGATTTGTCATTAGCTGAAATAGCAGAATTAAACAAAACAAGTCGTCAAGCAATTCATGATTTAATAAAAAGATGCGATAAACAGCTTCTATCATATGAAAGTAAGCTTAACTTACTTCAAAAGAGTATGAGAAGAGAAAAATATATTATGAATTTTTTAGAAGAACTAAAAGAGAAGTATTCTGTTAGTGATAAAGATTACTTAATGTTTAAAGAAAAACTAGAAAATTTATAGGGAGGTAATTAAACATGGCTTTTGAAGGTTTAGGCGAAAAATTACAGGAGACTTTCAGAAAGTTAAAAGGTAAAGGAAAGTTAACTGAAAAAGATATAAAGGAAGCCATGAGAGAAGTAAAGCTTGCCTTATTAGAAGCAGATGTTAACTATAAAGTTGTTAAAGGATTTATCTCAACTGTTAGTTCAAAATGTGTTGGGAATGAAGTTCTTGAAAGCTTAACGCCAGGACAACAAGTTATAAAAATAGTTAACGAAGAACTTACTAATCTTATGGGTGGAAGTGAGAGTAAAATAAATTACTCTAGCTCAGGAACAACAGTAATTATGTTAGTAGGTCTGCAAGGAGCCGGTAAAACTACAATGTGTGGTAAACTTGCACTTGAACTTAGGAAAAACAATAAGAAACCATTATTAGTTGCATGTGATATTTACAGACCAGCAGCTATAAAACAATTAGAGATTGTTGGAAAGCAAATTGAAATTCCGGTATTTTCAATGGGAGATAAAGTTAATCCTGTTGATATTGCAAAGGCTGGAATAGCTCATGGAAAAGATAATGGGAATAATATTATAATAATAGATACAGCAGGAAGACTTCATATTGATGAAGCTTTAATGCAAGAACTTCAAGATATAAAAGAAAATGTTAATCCATCTGAAATACTTTTAGTTGTTGACTCAATGACAGGTCAAGATGCAGTAAATGTTGCAGAAAGTTTTAATAAGGACTTAGATGTAACAGGTGTAATACTTACCAAACTAGATGGTGATACAAGAGGTGGAGCAGCTCTTTCAATAAGAAGCATCACTGAAAAGCCAATAAAGTATATAGGTACTGGCGAAAAACTAAGTGATTTTGAAGTATTCCATCCTGATAGAATGTCATCAAGAATTCTTGGTATGGGAGATGTATTGTCTCTTATAGAAAAAGCTCAATCAGCTATTGATGAAAAAGAAGCAGCTGATTTAGGTAAAAGAATGTTAAATCAAGAATTTAATTTTAATGATTATTTAACAGCTATAGAGCAAATGAAAAAACTTGGACCTCTAAATAAAATTTTAGAAATGATTCCAGGAATGAATTCTAAAGAATTTCAAAATGTAGATTTATCTAAAGGTGAAGATGCAATTAACAAAACAAAATCTGTTATTCATTCTATGACAGAAAAAGAAAGAAATAATCCTCATTTACTTACATCAGGTAATACTGCAAGCTCAAGAAAAAAAAGAATTGCAAGAGGAGCAGGTACAACAATACAAGAAGTTAATAAACTTGTAAAAAGTTATGATATGATGAAGAAAAATATGAAGCAAATGAAGTCGCTTCAAAAGCAGTCTAAAAAAGGTTTGTTTGGAAAACTACCTTTTTAAATAAATAATATCTTTTGAAGGAGGTGAAATTAAAATGGCAGTTAAAATTAGATTAAGAAGAATGGGAGCTAAAAAAGCACCTTTCTATAGAATAGTTGTTGCTGATTCAAGAAGCCCAAGAGATGGTAGATTCATCGAAGAAATTGGTTACTACAATCCAATAACTGAACCAGCTGAAGTTAAAATCAATGAAGAAAAAGCTAATAAATGGTTACAAGATGGTGCACAACCAACAGATGTAGTTAAGAAGCTTTTCACTCAAGCAGGTCTTAGCAAGTAATTTTGTGGAGGTGAGTTCTATAATTAGTACATATTAATTATAGAGGTTTATGAAAGAATTAGTTGAGTTTATAGCTAAATCTCTAGTTGATAATCCAGAAGCCGTTAGTATCAATGAGATAATTGGGGAACAATCAATAATCTTAGAGCTAAAAGTAGCTCCTGAAGATATGGGTAGAGTTATCGGCAAACAAGGGAGAATAGCCAAAGCAATTAGAACTGTTGTAAAAGCCGTAGCCATTAAACAAAATAAACGAGTTATAGTAGAAATCATTTAAAAAAAAAGAGTTAGGGTTACACCTAACTCTTTTTAAATATTTAAAATAAAATATTATGTAAAGGATGTGAATTTTTTGGAAGAGATATTTAAAGTAGGGCAGATCATAAATACTCATGGAATTAAAGGTGAAGTAAAAGTATATCCATTAACTGAGGATGTTAATAAGTTTAAAAAATTAAAAAACGTTTTAATTGATGGAAAAGAAAGAAATATACAAAGTGTTAAATTCCAAAAAGATAGAGTTATTTTAAAAATAGAAGGAATAGACACTATGAATGATGCTGAAACTTATAAACAAAAATATATTGAGATATTTAGAAGCAGTGCTCCTGCATTAGAGGCAGACACTCATTATGTTGTTGATTTAGTAGGTTGTATGGTATATGACACTGATAATATGGAACTTGGAAAAATATTTGATGTTATTAGTACGCCAAGCAATGATGTATATTGGATAAAGGAACCTAAAGAATTATTAATTCCTGTTTTAAAAGATATTGTTTTAAATATTGATATAGATAATAAAAAAATAGTAATAAAACCAGTTAGGCAGTGGCAAGATGAAGATTAGTATACTTACTCTTTTTCCGGAAATGTTTTCAATTTTTAATCATAGTATAATTGGTAGAGCTCAGGAAAATAATATAGTAGAATTAGAATTATTTAATATACGTGATTATACGTTAGATAAACATAAAAAGGTAGATGATTATCCTTATGGTGGAGGCGCTGGAATGGTCATGGCACCTCAACCAATTATAGATACTATAAGAAAAGCTAAGGAAAGTAATAATGGTAAAGTAGTTTTCTTAGGACCTAGAGGGAAAACATTTAATCAAAAAATGGCAATGAATCTTTCAAAAGAAGAAAATTTGATATTTTTATGCGGGCATTATGAAGGAATAGATGAACGTGTATATAAGCATATTGATATGGAAGTATCATTAGGTGATTTTATTCTTACAGGAGGAGAAATGGCGGCAATTCCAGTGATAGATGCTATTTTACGATTGATACCAGGGGTACTGGGAAAAGAAGAAAGTTTTATGGATGAATCTTTTTCTGATGATTTATTAGAATATCCTCAATATACTAGGCCATATGAGTTTGAGGGGGAGCATGTTCCAGAAATACTTTTATCAGGCCATCATGAGAACATAAGAAAATGGAGAAGACTACAATCTTTGGACCTAACTAAAAAGAGAAGACCTGATTTATATAAAAATGTTATTTTAACAAAAGAAGATAAAAAACTTTTGGGAAGAAAAAACAAATAAAATTTATTGAAACAAATAAAAAAATATGTTATGATTAAAAACGTGCTAGTACGGGCGTTCCTCTGTCATGCATATATATTTTGTTAAGAACGTCAAATTATCTTTAAGGAGGGAATGCACAATGAACGAAATAATAAGAGCTATTGAAGCTGAACAATTAAGAACTGACCTACCAAACTTTAAAATTGGTGACAATGTAAAAGTTTATGTTAAGGTTACAGAAGGTACAAGAGAAAGAGTACAAATGTTTGAAGGTACTGTAATTAAGAAACAAAACGGTGGATTAAGAGAAACTTTCACTGTAAGAAGAGTTGCTTATGGATGCGGTGTTGAAAGAACATTCCCAATGCATGCACCAATAATCGAAAAGATTGAAATCTCAAGAAGAGGTAAAGTAAGAAGAGCTAAACTTTACTACTTAAGAGATAGAGTTGGTAAGGCTGCAAAGGTTAAAGAATTATTAACTAGATAATTAGATTAAAAGGTGGACTGATTCAGTCCTCTTTTTTTCTATAATAAATTAATTAGAAGCTTAAGCTTCTTTTCTTTTAATATAGAAAAAAATAAGCATAAGGAGGAAATGAAATGGCAATTAACTGGTTTCCAGGACATATGAAAAAAACTCAAAGAGAAATAAAAGAAAATTTAAAATTAGTAGATGCGGTTATTGAAATAAGAGATGCTAGAATACCAAGAAGTTCTGCTAATCCGGATATAGATAGTTTATTACAAGGTAAGCCAAGAATAATACTTTTAAATAAAAGTGATTTAACAGAAGGCAAAGTAACAAAAGAATGGATTAAACATTTAACTAAAGATGATGTTAAAGTATTAGAGGTGAATTGTTTAAAAGGAGACGGATTAAAAGCAATAAAACCAATGCTATTATCTTTACTTAAAGAAAAACATGATAGATTAAGAGCAAAGGGCATGGTAAATATAACAACTAGAGTTATGGTTGTTGGAATTCCTAATGTTGGTAAGTCTACATTTATAAATAAAATGGCTAGAAATAGTATTGCTAAAACAGGAGATAAACCAGGAGTTACTAAAAGCAAGCAATGGATAAAAACATCAATAGGCATAGAACTTTTAGATACACCAGGTGTATTATGGCCTAGATTTGAAGATGAAGAAACAGCATTAAATTTAGCTTTTACAGGTGCTATAAAAGATGAAATAATGGATATAGAAGAACTTTCATATAAGCTTGTTGAAAGATTACAAAGCTTTTATAAAGATAATTTAAAGGAAAGATATAAAATAGATGAAGTTTCTGAAGATCCATTAGAAACTTTAAATGCAATAGCTAAAAAAAGAGGTACATTAGTTTCAGGCGGAGAAATTAATTACAATAGAATAGCTGTTATACTATTAGATGAATTTAGAGCTGGAAGAATAGGAAAAATTTCATTAGAACGTCCAGGTAAAATAAATGAATAGTTTACTTGATTTAGATATAGATAAATTATCATATAAAATTATAAAAGAAAAAACTTCAGAAATATCAATTTCAGATAGCTATAAGTCTGAAGAATTAAAGATGATAATTAATAAATTATTAGATGATAAAAGAAAAAATGTATCATCTTTAGGAAAGAGCATGCAAAAACACTTGGATTCATATATAAAAGAAATGTATAGAGTAAAATCTATGTATGACTTTGATAAATCTTTTGGAAAGTTCAAATATATAGCAGGTGTTGATGAAGTTGGAAGAGGACCATTAGCAGGACCTATTGTAGCATGTGCAGTGATTTTAGATCTAAATGTTATTGATGAAGATTTAATATTATATTTAAATGATTCTAAAAAATTAAATTATACAAAAAGAGAAGAATTATCAGAGATAATTAAAGAAAAAGCATTGGCATATCAGATATCTCTTTCATCAAACAAAGAAATAGATGAAAGAGGAATAGCATTTGCTAATAATAATGTTTTTTTAGATTCGTGCAATAATTTAAGCGTAAGACCAGAATTAGTATTATCAGATGGATACTTAGTAAAGAATATAGATATAGATAATAAATTTGTAATAAAGGGCGATACTAAAAGTGCAAGTATTGCAGCTGCATCTATATTGGCAAAAGTATACAGAGATAATATGATGAAGGAATATTCAATTAAATACCCACATTATGATTTTGAAAATAATATGGGTTATGGAACTCAAAAACATATAAATGGATTAAAAAAATATGGAAAATGTGAAATACATAGAAATAGTTTTTTAAATAATATATTATGACAAATACCTTGTAAAATAATGGGGCAATTATTTTACAAGGTATTTTTAAGTTCTAAAAGCATCTTTTATATGATTAATCTTATAAGATGAATCAAGTTTATTAAGATATACTTCTATAACATCAAAACGTACATTAAAATTGTAAAGTTTTTTATAATTTATATAGGATTTTGTAACTTTTATAATGTTTTTTTGTTTGTTTATAGATACGGATTCTCTTGGAACTCCAAATTCATAATTATATCTACCTTTAACTTCTATTATTATTAATATAGAATTTTTTATACATATAATATCTATTTCTCCTAGAAAATTTTTAAAGTTACATTCAAGTATTTTAAAATTATTCTTTATTAGGTAGTTACATGATAATTTTTCGCAATAAGTTCCTATGTCTTTATTAAATTTTTTCATTAATATAAGCTCCTTAAATATATAAATTTTTATTAAATGTAATATAAAAATTATGTTAAGAATAATAATATACAAAATATAGTAAAGATTATTGACATGAATTAAAAAAATAAATCATTTTTATTAAAAGGATTAATAAAAGTTTATATGTCTATAATGTTAATGGGTGATTTAATATGTCTATAAAAATAATAAGTGCCACACAAAATGGCTTAGAAGGATTATTAATAGAAGTAGAAGTTGATATATCAAAAGGCTTACCATCATTTTCTATTGTTGGTCTTGCAGATACTTCTGTTAAAGAATCTAAAGAGCGTGTGAGATCAGCAATTTTAAATAGCGGATATGATTTTCCGCTAGGAAGAATAACTATTAATCTAGCACCAGCAGATACAAGAAAGATAGGATCTCTTTTAGATTTGCCTATAGCATTAGGAATACTTATGGCATCTAATCAAATAGAATGCAATAAAGTAAACGATTATATAATTTTTGGAGAATTATCGTTATCAGGAGAATTAAAAGCAGTAAAAGGAAGTATACCTATAATAATTGAAGGAATAAAAGAAAGAAAAAATAAGTTTATATTTCCTTATGAAAATTTAGAAGAGAGTTATTATTTCGATGAAGGCGAATATTATCCATTTAGAAGTTTGAAAGAAGTAATATCATATGTCACATACAAAGACTTATTACCGTGCAGAATTTCTAAAAGTGATATTGAAAGAAAAGATATTTTAGAGAGTTTGGATTTTGGTGAAATAATAGGACAATACTCATCAAAGAGAGCCCTGGAGATTTCAGCGGCAGGGAAACATAATATTTTATTATATGGAGAACCAGGATGTGGTAAAACAATGCTTGCTAAAGCTATAACATCAATATTACCACCACTATCTAAAAAAGAATTATTAGAAATAGCTAAAATATATAGTGCATCTGGTCTTATGGAAAAAAATACTTTAATAAATCGTCCTTTTAGATCTCCACATCATACTACAACTAAAAGTGCTTTGATTGGAGGAGGAAAAGAAGTAAAGGCTGGAGAAGTAACTTTAGCGCATAATGGAGTGCTTTTTCTTGATGAGGTATTAGAGTTCAAAAAGGATGCTTTAGAATCATTAAGAGAGCCATTAGAAGAAAAAGAAATAAATATAGACAGAATCAGTGGGAACTATACAATGCCAGCCAACTTTTTACTTATTGGAGCATTTAATCCTATTGAAGAAAAAGATGAAAGCATATTAGAAGGTGGTTTATATTCTAGGTATAATGCAAAAAAATATTTCAGAAAATTTTCTACTGCTTTATTAGATAGAATGGATATCTTAAATTTTGTTCCAAGACTTAAATATGATGATATTGAAAAGAGAAAGGATTCATACAATTCTAAAGTTATGAAAGAAAAAGTTCTTAAAGCTAGAGAGATTCAAGAAGAAAGATTTAAAAATACAAGATATAAATATAATTCAGATATAAAAGGAAAAGATATATTTGACATATGCAAGATGAGTAAAGGATGTAGTGATATTTTAAAGCATTATTATAATACATCTAGTGTATCAATGAGAGGATATAGTAAAGTTATTAAATTAGCACAAACAATAGCAGATATAGATTGCAGTAAGGAAATTTTAGAGCAACATATAATTGAAGCGTTTAATTATAGAAGAAATATAGATGGAGAGATTATATAGTAAATATAAGGAGAATCTAAATGTTAAACTATGAATTATGGTTTATATTATTAGATATAAGCAATAAGGAAAAAATGAATTTGATAGATGAGTATGAAACAGAAGAAAATATATATAACAATTTTGAAAATATATTAAAAAGAAATAAAAAATTACAAAAAAAACTTGGAAATTTTGAAAAGAATGATTTGGTTTATGAAATTATATCTGTAAACAATAAATTAAATAAAGAAGGTATAGGATATATAACATACTCTAATCCTTTATACAAAGAGAGATTGAAGCAACTTTCACCAGCACCATGTTATTTATTTTATAAAGGAAATATTGATTTGATAAATGGTAAATCTATAGCTATTGTAGGAGCAAGAAAATGTTCAAATTATGCATTAGCAGTAACAAAGCTCTTGACAAAGGAGATTATTACTAATAATATAACGCTTATAAGTGGTGGTGCAAGAGGTGTGGATTCCATAGCTCATAAATGTGCTTTAGAAAATGGAGGAAAAACTATTATAGTTTTAGGATGTGGTATAGATGTTGTATATCCATCAGAAAATAAAGGTCTATTTTCAAAAGCCATTGAAGATGGGTTGATTATTTCAGAATTTCCATTAGGAACTAAACCTCTAAAGCATAATTTTCCATTAAGAAATAGAATAATAAGTGGTTTAAGTGATGTTGTTATAGTTGCAGAAGCAAGTGAAAAAAGTGGATCATTAATAACTGCTAGAATAGCTCAAGAACAAAACAAAGATGTATTGGTTGTGCCTGGTTCTATTTTATATGAAGGAGCAAAAGGTTCTAATATGTTGATCAAAGATGGATGTGATGTTTTAAGTAGTAAAGAGGATTTAAACAAATTCTTTAATACAAATCACATAAATATTGAAACGATGAAAATTAGACCAGAAAAAAGAGAAATATTAGATATGATTACAGATGCACCAATTCATATAGATGACATATTTAAGAATAGTTGTGTTGACAGAGGGGCTTTATATGCGTTATTATTTGAAATGCAAATAAAGAATGAGATAATTTGCCTTCCTGGTAATTACTATATAAAAATAATTTAAAACAAATTTAGGGGGTGAGTACTTCATAAAATTTTTTATGAAGTTATAAATATGGGTCAAAAACTTGTAATCGTTGAGTCGCCAGCAAAAGCAAAAACAATTGGTAAATATTTAGGGAAAAATTACATTGTAGAAGCTTCTATGGGTCATGTAAGAGATTTACCTAAAAGCAAATTAGGTGTTGATATAGAGAATAATTATACACCCAAGTATATAACAATCAGAGGTAAGGGTGAATTATTAGATAAGTTAAAAAAAGCAGCTAAAAAATCTGATAAAATATATTTGGCAACTGACCCCGACCGTGAGGGAGAAGCTATATCATGGCATTTAGCTAATATTTTAAAGATACCTGAAAATGAAAAATGCAGAATAGTTTTTAATGAAATTACTAAAACTGCAGTAAAGGGTGCTATAAAACAAGCTAGAAGTATAGATTTAGATTTAGTTGATGCTCAGCAGGCTAGAAGAATATTAGATAGACTTGTTGGATATGAGATAAGCCCAATTTTATGGAAAAATGTAAAATGGGGTCTTAGTGCAGGTAGAGTTCAATCAGCAGCATTAAAATTAATTTGTGATAGAGAAGAAGAAATAAAAGCATTCATACCTAAAGAATATTGGTCTGTTGATTGTGTATTAAGAAAAGATAGAAAGAAATTCCCAATAAGACTTTCAACTTATAAGAGTAAAAAAATTGAAGTTAACACAGAAGAAGAAGCTAATAAAATAAAACAAGAACTTGAAAATGATAAGTTTATTATAAAGGCTATAAAAAAAGGTAATAAGGTTAAAAATCCATTACCACCATTTACAACAAGTACACTTCAACAAGATGCTAGCAAAAAGTTGAATTTTATGACTAAGAGAACTATGTCAATTGCACAGGCTCTTTATGAAGGTATAGAAATTAAGGGATATGGAACTGTTGGTTTAATTACTTATATGAGAACAGATTCTATGAGAATATCTCAAGAAGCTCAAGAAAATGCAAAAACATTTATTGAAAATACTTATGGTAAAGAGTATTTGCCAAGTGCTCCTAGAATATATAAAGGAAAGAAAAATATTCAAGATGCGCATGAAGCTATTAGACCTACATACGTAGAAATTACACCAGAAGTAGCAAAAGAAAATTTAACTTCAGAACAATATAAACTATATTCATTAATTTGGAATAGATTTGTAGCAAGTCAAATGTCATCATGTGTACTTAATACAAATTCTATAGATATACTAAATGGAGAATATAAATTTAAAGCATCAGGATCAACAATAAATTTTGATGGATTCATGAAAATATACGAGTATTTAAATGAAGATGATGAAAAGTCTGTTACATTACCTGTTTTAGAAGAAGGGGAAGAATTAAAAGTTGTATCTATAGATGAAAAACAACATTTTACACAGCCTCAACCAAGATATACAGAAGCATCTTTTGTTAAATTGCTAGAAGAAAAAGGAATAGGAAGACCTAGTACGTATGTACCAACAATATCTACATTAGTTGGCAGGTCATATGTTATTCGTGAAAAGAAAAACTTAATTCCAACAGAACTAGGATTTATAGTAAACAATATAGTTAGTGAATACTTTACTCAAATAGTGGATGCAGATTTTACAGCTGATATGGAGAAAAAGCTTGATAATGTTGAAGAAGGAAGTGAAAGTTGGACTAAAATAGTAGAAGAATTCTTCACACCTCTAAAGGTAGCAATAGAAAAAGCCGAAAAAGAAATATCAAAGGTTGTAATAGAAGATAAAGTTAGTGATGTTAAGTGTGATAAATGTGGTCGCATGATGGTAATAAAAAGAGGACGATATGGTGAGTTCTTAGCATGCCCTGGATACCCAGAATGTAAGAATGCTAAACCTATAGTAGAAGAATTAGATGTACCATGTCCTGAATGCGGAAAAACTATAGTTGTTAAGAAAAGCAAAAGAGGAAAGAAATTCTTTGGATGTTCAGGATATCCAGAATGTACTTTTGTTAGTTGGTATGAACCAGTAAAGGAAAAATGTCCCAAGTGTGATTCTTATATGGTACTTAAATATTCAAAAACTAAAGGAAAATATATCAAGTGTTCTAATGGAGAGTGTGATTATACTAAAGAACTTAAAGAAGATAAAAGCGAATAATTTTAATTATGAATTTTAACAGTTCTATTGTGTCGAAATAAAAAAAATACTGTTGTAAAGCACTAGTTTATATGTTAGACTAAAATCAACAAGACATGAGAGAAAATTCATTAAATTAAGAATTTTCTAAAAAAAGATTATATTCTGTTTGTATAATCAGAGATTATTGTGAGGTTAACAAGGAGGATAAGAAATGTCATCTCTATTAAATAAAACAAGAAGACTAAATAAAATCTTGCAAAAGACAGGGACTGAGCCAGTTGCTTTTCAAGATATATGTACACTTTTAAGCGAAGTTCTTGAATGTAATGCTTATATAGTAAGCAAAAGAGGTAAAGTTTTAGGATATACTTTTTCTCCAGGCTTTGAATGTGAAGCTATGAAAAAGAAAGTTATAGAAGATAAAAAATTTCCGGAAGATTATAATCTTACCCTTTTAGAAAGTAATGAAACATTAGCAAACTTATATAATCAAGGTAGATGTGTATTTGCAGAAATTGGTGATTGTAAGGCAAAAGATAAAATTTCAACTATAATTCCAATAATAGGTAGTAGAGAAAGATTAGGTACATTAATATTAGCTAGATTTGGAAAAGAATTTACTGATGATGATTTAGTTTTAGTTGAGTATAGTGCAACAATAGTTGGAATGGAAATGCTTAGAGCAATGCAAGAAGATTTAGCAGAGCAAACTAGGAAAAAAGCTGTTGTTCAATTAGCTATAGGAACTCTTTCTTATTCTGAATTAGAAGCAGTAGAACATATTTTTGAAGAATTAAATGGAAATGAAGGCTTATTAGTTGCTTCTAAAATTGCTGATAAAGTAGGAATAACCAGAAGTGTTATAGTAAATGCTTTAAGGAAATTTGAAAGTGCTGGTGTTATTGAATCTAGATCGTTAGGCATGAAAGGTACTTATATTAGAGTATTAAACGAAAAATTATTAGATGAATTAAAAAAAATAAAATAGTAGTTTTATTTCAAAATTAGACGAGCTATAAATAGAAGAAACCAAGAAATTTGGTTTCTTCTATTTATTTTTAGAGAAAAAGTAATTTTTTTGTTGATAGGTTAAATACCTTATGTTATACTGTTTAAGGTAACAAAATACACACATCATCCAATTTGTAAATTAGGTGCCCTATTAAGGGATTATTTGCAAGAAGAAGATGATGGAGGTAAAAACCAAGGAGGTAACAAAATGTCAGTAATATCAATGAAACAATTATTAGAAGCAGGTGTACACTTTGGACACCAAACAAGAAGATGGAACCCTAAGATGGCTCCTTACATTTTCACAGAAAGAAATGGTATATATATCATAGACCTTCAAAAAACAGTTAGAAAAGCTGAAGAAGCTTATAACTTCATTAAAGAAGTAGCTACAGAAGGAAAAGATATATTATTCGTTGGAACAAAGAAACAAGCTCAAGAAGCTATCAAAGATGAAGCAATAAGAAGCAGCATGCACTTTGTAAACAATAGATGGTTAGGTGGAATGTTAACAAACTTCTCTACTATCAAGAAAAGAATAAGAAGACTTTCTGAAATAGAAACAATGCAAGAAGATGGAACATTTGATGTTCTTCCAAAGAAGGAAGTTATCAAATTAAAGGGTGAATTAGAAAAATTAGAAAAAAATCTTGGTGGTATCAAAAACTTAGATTGTGACAACATAGGTGCTATGTTCGTAGTTGATCCAAGAAAAGAAAAGAATGCTATATCAGAAGCTAAGATTCTTGGAATCCCTGTAGTTGCTATAGTAGATACTAACTGTGATCCAGAAGAAGTTGATTACGTAATTCCTGGTAATGATGATGCTATAAGAGCTGTTAAATTAATAACTGCTAAAATGGCTGATGCTATCATGGAAGGAAGACAAGGCGAAGAATTAGCTGAATAGTTTATATATACTATTTTAATAGAAGACAAAACAATTTTGTTTTGTCTTCTAACTTAGAAGCCATAATTATTAAAAATTTAATACTTTATATTAAGTTTTTAATAATTCTTCTAAATAGTTAATTTATTATGAATATAATAGATTAATAAAATGCAATATATAATCGAGGAGGAATTTAATAATGATATCTGCAAAATCAGTTAAAGAATTAAGAGAAAGAACTGGCGCAGGAATGATGGACTGCAAAAAAGCATTAACAGAAACAGATGGTGACATCGAAAAAGCTGTTGAAGTATTAAGAGAAAAAGGACTTGCGGCTGCAGCTAAGAAATCAGGAAGAGTTGCTGCTGAAGGTTTAGTTAAAACATATATTTCAGAAGATAAAAAGAGCGGAGCTATCGTTGAACTTAACTGTGAAACAGATTTCGTTGCAGCAAATGAAGATTTCATTGCTTTTGCTGAAGCTTTAGCTAAAATAGCAACATCAACAAATGTTACAACAGTAGAAGAATTTGTTAATGAAAAATTTGACGGAGAAGCTACAATACAAGAAGCTTTAACAGGATTAATCGCTAGACTTGGTGAAAACATGACTGTTAGAAGATTTGTTAAATTTGCAGTAGATAATGGAGTAGTTAAAAGCTATATCCATGGTGGTGGAAGAATTGGTGTTTTAGTAGAAGTAGCTTGTGATGTAGAGTCACCAGCTGTTGAAGAAGTTGCAAAAGAACTTTGTATGCAAATAGCTGCTGCAAACCCATTATTCTTATCTAAAGAAGAAGTTGATCAAGATTCTATAGAAAAAGAAAAAGAAATCTATAGAGTTCAAGCTTTAAATGAAGGAAAGCCAGAAAAGATAGTTGAAAAGATGGTTATGGGAAGAATCCAAAAGTACTACAAAGAAGTTTGTCTTCTTGAACAACTTTGGGTTAAAGATGGCGATAAGACTATAACTAAGTTTATAGATGAAAAAGCTAAAGAAGCTGGTTCTGCAATCAAAGTAAATAGATTCGTAAGATTCGAAAGAGGCGAAGGAATCGAAAAAGTTGAAGAAAACTTTGCAGAAGAAGTTGCTAAACAATTAGGAAAATAGTAAAATATAAAAAACTAAAGAGGACACTCTGTGTTCTCTTTTTTTAAAGAAAATAATAGAATATAAGGCATTGTTTTCTTCTAATGCCACATTTAGGAGGTAGTTTTAAATGACAAATTGTAAATATAAAAGAGTAATTTTAAAACTTTCAGGTGAAGCTTTAGCTGGAGTAAGTGGTTTTGGACTTGACTTTAATGTAGCTAAAAGAATAGCTCTAGAAATTAAAGAACTAGTTGATATGGGAGTAGAAGTTGGAACAGTTGTAGGTGGAGGAAATATCTGGCGTGGAAGAAGCGGCGAAGGTATGGATAGAACAACAGCTGATTACATGGGAATGATGGCTACTTGTATAAATGCATTAGCACTACAAGATTCTTTAGAACAAGTAGGCGTAAAAACTAGAGTTCAAACTGCTATAGAAATGAAAGAAGTTGCAGAACCTTTTATTAGAAGAAGAGCAATGAGACACTTAGAAAAAGGTAGAGTTGTTATTTTTGCAGCAGGAACAGGAAATCCATATTTCTCAACTGATACTACTGCAGCTTTAAGAGCAGCAGAAATAGAAGCAGAAGTAATACTTCTAGCAAAAAAAGTTGATGGAGTTTATGATAAAGATCCTATGAAGTTTCCAGAAGCAAAAAAATATGATACACTATCATATATAGATGTTTTAGATCAAGGATTACAAGTTATGGATTCTACAGCAACTTCATTATGCATGGATAATAATATTCCAATACTTGTATTTGGTTTAGATGAGCCAGGTAATATTAAAAGAGCAATAACTGGCGAAAATATCGGAACATTAGTAACTAAAAAATAGGAGGATAATCATGATTAAGGACATCATTAAGAATGCAGAAGAAAAAATGCAAAAAACTGTAACTGTATTAAAATCAGAGTTAGGAACTATGAAAGCAGGAAGAGCTAATCCAAGTATGCTTGATAAAATTCAAATCGATTATTATGGAAGCATGTGCCCATTATCACAAGCAGCAAATATTTCTTCACCTGAACCAAGAGTATTAATGATAACACCTTGGGAAAAGCAATTATTAAAAGAAATTGAAAAAGCGATTTTAAAATCGGACTTAGGTTTAAATCCTTCAAATGATGGTTCAATAATAAGATTAGTTATTCCAGAATTAACAGAAGAAACAAGAAAAGATCTTGTTAAAAAAGTTAAAAAAACTGGAGAAGAATCTAAAGTAGCAATTAGATCAATTAGAAGAGATGCTAATGATAAAATTAAAGCATTAAAGAAAGATGGAGACGTATCTGAAGACCAAATTAAAAAAGGCGAAGATGATGTTCAAAAGAAGACAGATGCTATTATAAAAGATATAGACAAGATAATAGTTGATAAAGAAAAAGAGATTCTAGCTATTTAATCTCAAAACCTGCTATTTAGCAGGTTTTTTTCCTTAATTTGTTCATTTAATTGATATTTAAGCTGATTTATATTATAAACAGAGAGAGGGGATGGGAAATTTGTTAAGTATATTTAAGTCAAAAAAAGATTCGACAAATGAAGTTGTACTAGATATGAATAAAATACCGCAGCACATTGCAATAATAATGGATGGAAACGGTCGTTGGGCTAAAAAAAGAAAATTACCAAGAAGTATGGGACATAAAGCAGGCGTTGAAACAATAAGAAAAATTGTAAAAGAGTCTAAAAGATTAGGAATAAAATATTTAACTTTATATGCTTTCTCAACTGAAAATTGGAAAAGACCTAAAGAAGAAGTAGGTGCATTAATGCAGCTATTAGTAGTTTATCTTAAGCGAGAAGTTGCAGAACTTAACAAAAATGGTGTTAAAATCAATGTATTGGGTGATATGTTAAAATTCCCAGCAGAATGTAAGGAAGAATTAAATAAAGCTATAGAAATAACAAATAATAATACTGAAATAAATTTAAATCTGGCACTAAATTATGGTGGTAGAGATGAATTAGTTAGAGCTATGAAATTAATTATAGATGATTTAGAAGACGATAAAATAAAAAAAGAAGATATTAGTGAAGATTTGATATCAAATTACATATATACTAAAGGAATGCCTGACCCAGATTTGATTATTAGACCTTCTGGTGAACAAAGAATTAGTAACTTTTTATTATGGCAATGTGCTTATTCAGAATTTTGGTATTCAGATATAGCTTGGCCAGATTTTAAAGAAGAAGATTTACAAAAAGCCATATTGGACTATCAAAATAGAGATAGAAGATTTGGTGGAGTAAAGTAAAGGGGTGACTGTTTTTGAAATCTAATAATAGATACTTAGGTGCACTTATGATTGCTCCATTTATAATATTTATTTTTCTTGGAGGAATTTATCTTAAATCATTTGTTATTTTATTATCAGCAATGGGACTTTGGGAATTCTAC
Organism: Clostridium aquiflavi; assembly: GCF_031344075.1. Taxonomy (NCBI): domain Bacteria; kingdom Bacillati; phylum Bacillota; class Clostridia; order Eubacteriales; family Clostridiaceae; genus Clostridium; species Clostridium aquiflavi. The sequence goes on along the minus strand of NZ_JAVJAN010000011.1, from coordinate 39,318 downwards.
AATGCTTTAAAAAAGAAGGACTTTAATCCAATATCAGTTTTTGGATATGCATTATTAATTATGTATTATTTTTTAAATAATGATTTTAATATAATGATGTATGTAGTAGTTCTTGCCATGTTTATATTGTTGATTATTCCAGTAATAAATTTAGATTATACATTTATAGATGTTTCTTTAACATTTTTAGGTTTTATATATGCTGGTATTTTATTTAGCTTTGTATATTTAGTTAATGCAAAACATCATGGAGAATTTTTAGTTTGGCTTATATTTATAGGATCATGGATGACAGATACAAGTGCATATTACTCAGGAAAATTTTTAGGTAAACATAAACTTTGTCCAAAGGTTTCTCCAAAGAAAACAATTGAAGGATCTATCGGAGGTCTTTTAGGCGCAATTTTATGTTGTGGTATATTTGGAATTATAGTTAATAAATATGTATATGTCATGCCTTTATATCATTATTTTATTATAGGAGCTTTGTGTGGTGTGTTTAGCCAGTTTGGAGACTTAGTAGCCTCTTCAATAAAAAGATATGTAGGAATAAAAGATTACAGCAATTTAATACCTGGTCATGGTGGAATATTAGACAGATTTGATAGTATAATTTTTTCATCAACAGTTGTATTTTATTACTTAAATTTTATAGTTGGAATTTAATATTTATTAAAAAATCTGTAGATTTAAATTTAAGTCTGCAGATTTTTTTTGTTGTAAAATTTAAAAATATAGATTTTGTTAAAGATAAATAATAATTAAATTGTTACTTAGGGCATATATTATAAAAAGTGATTTTAGGGTGGTGTATAGTATTTTTGAGAAATATAAAAAAATAATATCTTTAACAGTATTACTTTTTATAATAGTTATAATTACATATATTATAAAATATTATTTTAAACCTTTTTTAGCAATGATATTTATATCCATAATAGCTGCTCCACTATATAAGCTTATGATAAAATTAAATATTCCATATAAGATTTCAGGAGCTCTAAGTATTGTTTTAGTTAATATACTTTTAATATTGATTATATTATATTTAGGAAATGAAATATTCAATGTATTTCAAAAGATATATTTGAGTAATGTAAACACAATAAATAGAATTATACAAGATATTTCATTAGAACTTGATTTGCAATTAAAAAAGCTTGATTTGGGTAAGAGTGTAATATCCATAATAAATCAAGAAAGTATAAGAAGAGGGGCACTAACTACAGGTGAAGGAATAATAGCTTATTTTATAGGAAATATATGTGCTTTCTTTATATTAGTAGATGGGGAAAAAATAAAAAGTTTAGTTTTAATGTTATTTCCAAGTGAAATGATTAAAAAAATAAAAAAACAAAAAGAAAATTTTAGTCAAATGTGTTTGATAGAAATAAGTTTAGTTTTGATATCAACACTTGAGATTATAGGAGGATTCTTTATATTAAATGTATCTAATTATTTTATATTAGGAATACTTTGTGGTATTTTAGATGTGTTACCTTATGTAGGAACTATAATTGTATTTATTCCAATTATAATATACAATATTGTAATGAAAGATTATCTTACTGCATTTGGACTTATGTGTTTATATATATTAGTTCAAGTCATAAGAGAAATTTTAGAAGCAAAATTTTTAAGTGATAAACTAGATATACATCCTTTAATTGTATTAATTTCTATATATATTGGGGTAGAAGTATTTGGGATTTTAGGAATACTAGTTGGACCTATGTACAGTATTTTGGCAAAAGAAATAGTATATAGTTCTAGTTAAACAATTTATAAAAATTAGTAGCATTTTATAATGTACTTTAGGAGGAAAGAAATGAAAAAGCTATCTATATTAGGGGTTACAGGTTCAATAGGAACTCAAGCCTTAGATGTAATAAAAAAATCAAATGGAGAATTAAAATTAATTGGAGCAACCGCTAATTCTTCAGTAAATAAAATGATTGAAATTATTGAAGAATTTAATCCTAAATATGTAGGTATGATGGATAAGACTTCTGCAGAGAAATTAGAAAAATACTGCAAAGAAAGAAATAAGCCAACAATAGTTTTATCTCAAATGAAGGGTCTTAATAAAATAGCATCTCTAGAAGAAATTGACATAGTTTTGACATCTTTAGTTGGTATGATAGGCTTAGAGCCAACATTAGAAGCGATAAAGGCAAAAAAAGATATAGCACTTGCAAATAAAGAGACATTAGTTGTTGCAGGTGAACTTGTTATGAGTGAAGCTAAAAAAAATAATGTTAAAATACTTCCTGTTGATTCAGAGCACAGTGCTATTTATCAATCTTTAAGAGGAAATGATTTAAATACTTTAAATAAAATAATACTTACAGCATCAGGTGGACCTTTCAGAGGTAAGAAATTATGTGATTTAAATGATATAAGTGTCGATGATGCTTTAAATCATCCTAAGTGGAATATGGGAAGAAAGATTTCTATTGACTCAGCTACTTTAATGAACAAAGGTCTTGAAGTAATAGAGGCACATTGGCTTTTTGAGTGTGATTATGATAATATACAAGTTGTTATTCATCCTCAAAGCATAGTACATTCTATGGTTGAATATTGTGATGGAAGTATAATAGCACAACTTGGAGCAGCAGATATGAGACTGCCAATACAATATGCTCTTAATTATACAGAAAGAAAAAATTTAATAGCAAAAACATTAGATTTTTATGAAGTATCACAGTTAACTTTTGAAAAACCGGATTTAGAAACTTTTAAGCCATTAAAATTAGCGTTTAAAGCAGGTAAACAAGGTGGACTTATGCCAACTATATTAAATGGTGCTAATGAAGCGGCAGTAGCATTATTTTTAGACGAAAAAATTGAGTTTTTAGATATTTTTAATATTATAGAAAATTGTATGAATGCATTTGAAGAAGAAAGTAAAAAGCCTTTAACTTTAGAGAATATAATTAAAATAGATAGAAAAGTTAAAAAATATGTAGTAGATATGAAATAGGAAAGGATGAAAAAATATGAATCTAGTAGCTATATTAGGGGCTATTTTAGCGTTTAGTGTTTTAATAATTGTACATGAACTTGGCCATTTTACATTAGCAAAATTAAATGGAGTAAGAGTAGAGGAATTTGCTATAGGAATGGGCCCTAAGGTGATTTCTAAAAAAGGAAAAGAAACAACATATTCATTACGTCTATTTCCTATTGGTGGTTTTGTAAATATGATGGGTGAAGAAGAGGCAGTTCAAGATGAGAGGAGTTTTTCAGAAAAATCGCCTCTTAGAAGGATAAGTATTATAATAGCTGGAGCTGCAATGAATTATATATTGGCAATAGTAATATTTGCGTGTATTGCAGGAAAATTTGGATACAAAGTGCCAGAGATAGCAACTGTTCTTCCGGATCATCCAGCAATAGAAGCAGGCTTACAAGAAGGCGATAAATTTTTAAAAATAGATGGTTCACGAGTTTTTACAGCGGATGATATTAGAGTTGGAATAATTATGGCAAAAGGTGAGCCTGTTGATCTTACAGTAAAAAGAGGAGAAGAAATTAAAAATTTAACTATAACGCCAAAATTAAATAAAGAAAATGAATATATCGTAGGTATAGGTTTTGGAGTAGAAACTAATCCAAGTATAGGTGCTAGCTTGAAACATAGTGTTAATCAAACAGCTTCTTTAGTGTCTCAAACATTTAAAGGTCTTAAAATGATATTTACAGGAAAATCAAATTTAAAGACAGATGTGGGAGGTCCACTTACAATAATTAAAATGTCAGCTAAAACTGCTGAAAGTGGTATTTGGGATCTAATGTATTTTGTTGGTTTTATAAGTGTTAGTTTAGCTGTGTTTAATATGTTACCATTCCCAGCTTTAGATGGAGGTTGGACAGTAATACTATTAATTGAATTAATAACAAGAAGAAAAGTTCCAAATAAGATAGTTGAAAATTTAAATTATGTAGGATTTATGTTACTTATAGGTCTTATGATTTTAGTAACTATTAAAGATATCATATTCCCTGTTAAGTTTTAGGAGATGAAAATATGGAAAGAAGAATTTCAAAGAAAGTTAAAGTCGGAAATACTTATGTTGGTGGAGATGCACCAATAACTATTCAATCAATGACTACTACTGATACAAGAAATGTGGAAGATACATTAAATCAAATAAATGAACTGTACAGAGTTGGCTGTGATATAGTGAGATGTGCAGTATTAGATATGGATGCAGCAAAAGCACTAAAGGAAATAACAACTAAATCACCGATACCAGTAGTTGCAGATATACATTTTGATTATAGATTAGCAGTTGAATCAATAGAAAGTGGTGTATCTGCTTTAAGAATTAATCCAGGCAATATTGGAAGTGAAGAAAAAGTAAAGATAGTTGCAGAAAAATGTAAAGAAAAAAACATACCTATAAGAATAGGTGTTAACTCTGGATCTTTAGAAAAAGATATATTAGAAAGAGATGGAAAACCTACAGCACAAGGTTTAGTTGAAAGTGCTCTAAGACATGTTAAGATTTTAGAAAAATTAGATTTTAACGATATAGTTATTTCAATAAAATCATCAGATGTAAGGATGATGATAGATTGTTATAGATTAATAGGAGATAAATGTGATTATCCTCTTCATTTAGGGGTTACAGAATCAGGAACTGTAACTAAAGGTACAATTAAATCAAGCATAGGTATAGGAACTCTTTTAGCTGAGGGAATAGGTGATACTATAAGAGTGTCTTTAACTAGTGATCCTGTTGATGAAATTAAAGTTGCAATAGAAATACTTAAGTCATTAGGATTAAAAAAAGGTGGAGTAAACTTTGTATCTTGTCCTACATGTGGAAGAACTCAAATTAATCTTATTAAGATAGCAAATGAAGTTGAAAAAAGATTAGAAAATTGCAATAAAGATATTAAAGTTGCTGTTATGGGATGCGTTGTAAATGGTCCTGGAGAAGCAAGAGAAGCAGATATTGGAATTGCTGGAGGTAAAGGTGAAGGAATCATCTTTAAAAAAGGCGAAATAATTAAAAAAGTTAAAGAAGAAGAGTTAATAAATGCTTTGATGGAAGAAATAAATAATATTTAGTTTAGAAGATAAAAAGGATATTTTGTGATTTATAAATTAAGCATTATAATATAAGAATAAGTATAGGGGGATGAAAATCCCTCTATTTATTCTTTAGAGAGGAGAGTGGTTCTTATTAGTCAAGACTTTATAAAACAATTAACAAAAGAAATTAATAAGAATGAAATTTTAGAAAATAAAGAAATAAGACTATTAAGATTTCAGTTTTATAAAAAAAGTCAAATATTAAAAATAGTGCTGAAATCATTAGAATCACTTACAAGTCAAGAAGAAGAATATTTGAAAAAGTTAATTATAGATAATTTAGGATTTAATATAGATATAGAATTTTTGTGTTATCTAGATGTTAGTAATACATCATTAGAAGAAATTAATTCAAAATATTGGATTAATATTGCAGAAGAAATAGCAAAAAAATACCCTCTGTGTCGTTCTATATTATATTCCAAGAACAGAAAAGTTGATGAAAAAGTTATAAATATATATTCAGGAAATGAAACTTTAATAAATCATGCTTTAAATAAGAAAATAGATAAATTGCTTCAGAATAATATAAAAGATATTTTTAGTATTTCAACAAAAGTTAATTTTAGTTTTGATTCAAATTTAATGATTGGTGAAGAATATGAAGCAAGTAAAAAAGAAGAAAATATTAAAATAATAAAAGAAGTTATGAATAATAGAACTATAAGTTCAGATGGTTCTAGTTCAAAAGTATCTAAATCACAAAAATCCGGTGAAAATAATTATAGAAAAAATGATAATAAGCCAAATTATGCTTCTTACAAGAAAGAACCAAAGGATGAAAATACTATTCTTGGAAGAGGTATAAGGATGGAATCTACACCTATAAAAGATATAGATGAAACAACTGGATATGTAGCTATTATAGGTGAAATTTTCAAAACAGATATTATAGAAACTAAAACAGGAAAAACAATATTAACTTTTTATATTACAGACTATACAAGTTCTATCACTGTAAAGTGTTTCTTAAAACCTCAAGAAAAAGAAGCGGTATTGGATGAAGTCAAAAAAGGACTTTATTGTAAAGTTAGAGGTGAAGCTGTATTTGATACTTATGCAAGAGAAGTAGTAATAATGGGTAGAGATATAGCTAGAATGAAAAAAATTGATAGAATGGATGGAGCTCAGGAAAAGAGAATAGAACTTCATCTTCATACTAATATGAGCAGTATGGACGGTATTACATCTGCATCTAAAATAATAGAGACTGCTGCAAAATGGGGGCATGAAGCAATTGCAATAACGGATCATGGTGTAGTTCAGGCATATCCAGAAGCACAACTTGCTTCTAAAAAAAATAAAATAAAGATATTGTATGGAGTTGAAGGTTATTTAGTTAATAATGGGGTTCCTCTTGTAATAAATGAAAAAGGTTATACATTGGATGATACATTTGTTGTTTTTGATTTAGAAACAACCGGATTTTCTCCTGTTAATGATAAAATAATAGAAATTGGAGCAGTTAAGATTAAAAATGGTGAAATTATAGATAAATTTAGCTGTTTTGTTAATCCAAAAAGAGATATTCCATATAAAATCACACAACTTACAAGCATTGATAATAATATGGTTAAAGATGCAGACATAATAGAAAATATACTTCCGAAATTTATGGAGTTTTGTGAAGATACTGTAGTAGTTGCACATAATGCAGCATTTGATACGGGTTTTATAAAAAAGAATTGCAGAGATTTAAATATAAGGTTTGATCTTCCAATATTGGATACAGTTACATTATGTAGATTTTTATATCCTGAATTAAAAAAGGTTAAACTAAATATAGTTGCTAAATTCTTGGGAATTTCTCTTGAAAATCATCATAGAGCAGTAGATGATGCAAAAGCAACAGCAGATATACTTTTAAAATCTTTTGAGAAAATAGAAGAGGATTTTGAAATAAATGATTTGAAATCTTTAAATGATTTGTTTTTATCAAAAGTGGATATAAGAAAACAACCAACTTATCATATTATTATTTTAGCTAAGACGCAAGCAGGATTAAAAAATTTATATAAATTAGTATCTAAATCTCATATAGATAATTTCTTTAGAAGGCCAAGAACACCAAAGACTCTACTTTCTGAATTTAGAGAAGGCTTAATTATAGGGTCTGCATGTGAAGCAGGAGAAGTATATAAAGCTGTATTAGAAGGACGAAGTGATGATGAAATAAAAGAAATTATAGAATTTTATGATTACGTTGAAATTCAACCTATAGCTAATAATAATTTCCTTATTGCAAAAGGGTCAGTTAAAGATGAAGAAGAATTAAGAGAGATTAATAGAAAAATATATAGATTGGGTAAGGAATGCAATAAACCTACTGTTGCTACGGGAGATGTACATTTCTTAAATCCTAATGATGAAGCTTTTAGAAGAATAATTATGGCAGGGCAAGGCTTTTCTGACGCAGATAATCAGCCACCACTTTATTTAAAAACAACAGAAGAAATGTTAAAAGAATTTTCTTATTTAGGAAAAGATATCGCAAAAGAAGTTGTTATTGATAATCCTAAAAAAATATCTGATAGTATAGATGTGTTAAAGCCAATACCAGATGAAACATATCCACCTAAAATTGAAGGTGCAGAAGAAGATATAAAGAATATGACATTGAATAAAGCTCATGCTATTTATGGAGAAGTTCTTCCAGAGGTAGTTCAAAAAAGACTAGATAAAGAACTTAACTCTATAATAAACAATGGATATGCCGTATTATATCTAATAGCTCAAAAACTAGTTGCTAAATCTACGGAAGATGGTTATTTGGTTGGTTCAAGAGGATCCGTTGGGTCTTCATTTGTAGCAACTATGTCTGATATCACTGAAGTTAATGGATTGCCACCGCATTATGTATGTCCTAAGTGTAAGAAATCAGAATTCTTTTTAGATGGTTCAATAAGTTCAGGGGCAGATTTACCAGATAAAAATTGTCCTGATTGTGATGTACCATATATAAAAGATGGTCATGATATACCGTTTGAAACCTTCTTAGGGTTTGAAGGAGATAAAGAACCTGATATTGACCTTAACTTTTCAGGAGAGTATCAAGGGGTAGTACATAGGTATACAGAAGTACTATTTGGTAAGGGTCATACATTTAAAGCAGGAACAATTGGAACAATAGCAGAAAAAACAGCTTATGGATATGTAAAAAAATATTTAGATGAAAGAGAAATTATAACCTCTTCAGCTGAAATAGAAAGACTTACACTTGGTTGTACAGGAATAAAAAGAACTACAGGACAACATCCAGGTGGAATAATGGTTGTACCAGCTGATAATGAAATTTATAATTTTTGTCCTATACAACATCCAGCTGATGATAATGATACAGATGTTGTAACAACACATTTTGATTATCATTCAATAAGTGGTAGATTATTAAAATTAGATATACTTGGACATGATGATCCTACTGTTCTTAGAATGTTACAAGATTTAACAGGACTTGATCCGAAAACAATACCTTTAAATGATGAAAAAGTTCTTAGTCTTTTTACATCACCAGAAGCATTAGGCGTTACAAAAGAGGAACTAGAATGTGAAGTTGGAAGTTATGGACTACCTGAATTTGGTACCAAATTTGTAAGAGGGATGCTTGTTGATACACAGCCTAAGACTTTTGCAGATTTAGTAAGAATATCAGGACTTTCCCATGGTACAGATGTTTGGCTTAATAATGCTCAATATTATATAAAAGAAGGCTTTACTACATTAAGAGATTGTATAGCAACAAGAGATGATATTATGGTTTACTTAATGTATAAAGGACTACCACCAAAAAATGCATTTACAATAATGGAAAAAGTAAGAAAAGGAAAAGGTCTTTCAGAAGATGATGAAAAACTTATGAAAGAACATGAAGTACCAGAATGGTATATTGGATCATGTAAAAAGATAAAATATATGTTCCCTAAAGGTCATGCTGTTGCATATGTAATGATGGCTGTTAGAATAGCATATTACAAGGTATATTATCCAGAAGCATATTATGCAACGTATTTTACAGTTAGAGCTGATGATTTTGATGCGAACTTAGTGTGTCTTGGAGACGGTGCTGTGCATACAAAACTTCAAGAATTATATGAGCTTGGAAATAATGCAAGTGTAAAAGACAAAGGATTAATAACTGTATTAGAATTATGTTTTGAGGCTTATAAAAGAGGCGTGAAATTCTTACGAGTAGATTTATATAAATCAGAAGGAATAAAATTTAAAATTGAAGATGGAGCACTTCGTTTACCATTGAATTCTTTGCCTGGAGTTGCGGATAATGCAGCCAAAAATATAGTTGAAGCAAGAGTAAAAGGTGAATTTATATCTAAAGAAGATTTAAGAATAAGAGCAGGGGTTTCAAAAACTGTTATAGAAAGTTTAAGCAGTCATGGATGCTTAGATGGTTTATCAGAAACGAATCAATTATCTTTATTCTAGAAATACTAAGACTTAAAAATATACCTTTAGCGTAAAACAAAAGAATGAATTAATATCTAAATTCAAGCTTTTATTTATAACTCTTGTATTTATCTATTATTTATGATATTATGTACTTAGTTTTTAATGTCAATAGGCTATAAAAGTGGAGTGGGAAATTACCCGCTCTTTCTATTTGTAACGCAACTACTTTAATATAGTTGCGTTTTTGATTATGATTTTATAATTAAAAACGAATGCATTAATTTTAAAACTGAATATAGCAGAGGAGGTTTCATAAATTTGAGAAAAGATATGTTACTTGAAAAAGTAGAAGAATTAGTTAAACCAATAGTAGAAGAATTATCATATGAGTTATACTATTTGGAATATGTAAAAGAAAATGGCGAATATTATTTAAGAATTTATATTGATAAAGAAGAAGATAGTATATCACTAAACGATTGCGAAAAAGTTTCAAGAAGAGTTAGTGAAATACTAGACGTTGAAGATCCAATTGAAGATTCATACTATTTAGAAGTTTCTTCACCAGGATTAAATAGAGGACTTTATAAAGAAGAACATTTTAAAAAGTTTATTGGAAGAGAAGTTTTAGTAAGATTTAATGGATCTTTAGAAGGTATGAAGAAAATACAAGGTATATTAAAAGAAGCTGACAATGAGTTTATAACAGTTCAGGGAGAAAAAGAATTAAAAATTCCAACTGAAAAAATAAAAGGTGCAAACTTAGAGGGAGAAATATAAATAAGGAGGAGATTAAAATGAATGAAGAGTTTGTAGGGGCTCTTAAAGAGATAGTAAAGGAAAAAGGAATATCAGAAGATTTACTTTTTACTACTATTGAAGATGCAATGGTTGCTGCGTATAAAAAGAATTATGCAAATTTAAATACATCAGCACAAAATGTTAAGATAAGTATAAATAGAGAAAATGGGGAAATTCACGTATATGCTCAAAAAATGGTTGTTGATGAGGTTTATGATGAAGTAACAGAAATTTCATTAGAAGAAGCCAAAGCAATTAACCCTAAGTATGAAGTTGATGATATTGTGGATTTAGAAGTAACTCCTAAAAACTTTGGAAGAGTAGCAGCTCAACTTGCTAAACAAGTAGTTACACAAAGAATTAAAGAAGCTGAAAGAAATATAATTTATAGTGAATATAAAGAAAAAGAATTTGATATAATAACAGGTACTATATTAAGAAAAGATAAAGGTATGGTTTTTGTTAGTTTGGGCAAGATTGAAGGTATAATAGGTCCTAATGAACAAATGTCAAATGAAGACTATAGATTTAATGAAAAATTAAAACTATATATAGTTGAAGTTAAAAATACTTCAAAAGGAGCTCAAGTTCATGTCTCAAGAACACATCCAGGTTTAGTTAAGAGATTATTTGAATTAGAAGTTCCAGAAATATTTAATGGTGTAGTTGAAATTAAGAGTATTTCAAGAGAAGCAGGATCAAGAAGTAAGATAGCAGTGTATTCTAACGATGAAGAAGTAGATGCAATGGGAGCTTGTGTAGGTCCTAAAGGTGTTAGAGTTCAAAATATAGTAAATGAACTTAAAAATGAAAAAATAGATATAATAAAATGGAGTAAAGATCCAGCAGAATTTATTTCTAATGCATTAAGTCCAGCAAAAGTAATAAGTTCAGAAATAAATGAAGATAGCAAATCAGCTAAAATAGTAGTTGCTGATGATCAACTTTCATTGGCTATTGGTAAAGAAGGCCAAAATGTAAGACTTGCAGCAAAACTTACTAATTGGAAAATAGATATAAAAAGCAAGTCACAACAAGAAGCTTTAGAAGCAGAAGAAGAAAAGGCTATAGATCAAGATGTAGATATGTCAGAAGAAACTATAGAAAATGTGGCTGGATTAGATCTTAAATGTGAAGATATAGAAGAATAGGAGAGGTGTTTTTAATGAAAGTTAAGAAAATTCCTCTAAGAATGTGCACTGGTTGCATGGAAATGAAACCTAAGAAAGAACTAATAAGAATAGTTAAAAGCCCAGAAGGTGATATATCAGTTGATCTAACTGGTAAAAAATCAGGAAGAGGTGCTTACATTTGTAGAGATATAGAATGTTTTGAAAAAGCATTTAAAGCTAAAAGATTAAGTAGAAACTTAGATAGCTCTATAAGTGAACAAATATATGAAAGACTAAAGGATGAAATAGAAAATGAATAAGTTCTATAATTTTTTAGGTATTGCCAAAAAATCAGGAAATTTGTTAGAGGGTTATAGTAAATGTGACGATTTAAGAAATAAACTTGATATTTATTTGTTTATAATATCTAATGATTTATCACAGTCTTCAAAAGAAAAATTTATAAAACATTGTGTTCAAAGAAATATACCATATATTAATAGTTTCTCCAAAGAAGAATTAGGAAGTCCTATTGGTCGTGATCAAATTATGATACTAGGAATCCTAGATAAAAATATGGCAAAAAAATTGCTTGAAATATATGAGGAGGAGAAACAATATATGAGTAGATAATAATAACGGGGGTGACTTTATGTCAAAAATAAGAGTATACGAATTAGCAAAAGAACTTAATGTAAGTTCAAAAGATTTAATAACATTATTAATGGATGAGTTTGGTGTGGAAGTTAAAAATCATATGAGTGCTATTGAGGATGAAGAAGCTCAATTAATAAAAGAATTATTAGCAACTAAACCAGAATATGCTGAAGGAAGTTCAGAAGAAGCAAAAAGTTTAGTTGATGAATATGAAGAAATTCTACAAAACGAGCTTAACAAAGCTAAAAAGAAAAAGAAAAAGAATAAAAGAGAAGATAAAGACGATGAAAATGAAGAACTTGAGACTGAAGTAATTGAAATTGGAGAAACTATTACAGTTAAGGAATTAGCTGAAAAATTAAATAAACCTTCAAATGATGTTATCAGAACATTAATTTTCTCAGGAGTTATGGCAGCAATAAATCAAGAAATAGATTTCGCAACAGCTGAAAAAGTATGTGAAAGCTATGGTGTAATACTAGAAAAGTTAGAAGTTACAGAAGAACTTGAAGCAGTAGAAGTTGAAGAAGATGATGAAGAAAATCTTGCAAAAAGACCACCAATAGTAACTGTTATGGGTCATGTTGACCACGGTAAAACATCGTTACTTGATGCTATAAGAAAAGCAAAAGTTACTGATACAGAAGCAGGTGGTATAACTCAACATATAGGAGCTTATACTATAAATATAAATGGTGAAGAAATTACATTCTTAGATACTCCAGGCCATGAAGCTTTTACAGCAATGAGAGCACGTGGAGCACAAGTAACAGATGTAGTTATATTAGTTGTTGCAGCTGATGATGGAATTATGCCTCAAACTAAAGAAGCAATTAATCACTGTAAAGCTGCTGGCGTACCTATGGTTGTTGCTATAAATAAAATTGATAAACCAGGTGCAAATCCAGATAGAGTTAAACAAGAATTAACAGAACATGGATTAGTAGTAGAAGAGTGGGGCGGAGACGTTATATGTGAAGAAGTATCTGCAAAGAGTAATTTAAATATTGATAAACTACTTGAAATGGTATTACTTACAGCTGAAATGCTTGAACTTAAAGCTAACAAAGAAAGAAAAGCAAAAGGAACAGTAATCGAAGCTAAGCTTGATAAAGGTAGAGGTCCAGTTGCTACATTATTAGTTCAAAATGGTACTTTACATGTTGGTGACGCAATTATTGTAGGATCTACATATGGTAGAATAAGAGCAATGTTTGATGATACAGGTAAAAAAATCAAATCTGCTGGTCCATCAATTCCAGTTGAAGTTTTAGGCCTTTCAGAAGTTCCAGAAGCTGGAGATAGATTTAATCAAGTAAAAGATGAAAAAACAGCTAGAATAATGGCAGATAAGAGAAAAGATAAAGAAAAATCTGACTCATTAATGAGTGGTAATAGAGTTTCTTTAGAAGATTTATATAGTCAAATTAAAGAAGGAAAAGTTAAAGAACTTGGTATAATAGTAAAAGCCGATGTTCAAGGATCAGTTCAAGCTATTAATCAATCACTAGAAAAACTTTCAACAGATGATGTTAAAGTAAGAGTAATTCATGGTGGTGTTGGTGCAATAACAGAAACTGACATAACTTTAGCAACTGCTTCAAATGCAATAGTTATTGGATTTAATGTAAGACCTGATAATAATGCAGTAGCACAAGCTGATAAAGAAAATGTAGAGATAAAAACTTATAGAATAATTTATGATGCTATAGAAGATGTTAAATCAGCTATGATAGGAATGCTTGAACCAGAATATAAAGAAGTTATTTTAGGATCAGCAGAAGTAAGAGAAACTTATAAGATTTCAAATGTTGGAACAATTGCTGGTTGTTATGTACTAAATGGTAAGCTTCAAAGAAATGCTGAAACAAGAGTTATAAGAGATGGTATAGTTATTTTTGAATCAAGCTTATCATCATTAAAGAGATTTAAAGATGACGTTAAAGAAGTTAATACTGGATATGAATGTGGATTGACAGTAGAAAAATTCAATGACGTTAAAGAAGGCGATATCCTTGAATGCTTTATGATGGAGGCAATCAAGAGAAAAGAGCTATAAAGAGGTGATGTAAATGCCAAACTATAGAGGCGGCAGAATTAACGAAGAATTTAAAAGAGAAATAAGTAACATTATTCAAAATGAAATTAAAGACCCTAGACTTACTGCTATGATTTCTGTTACAGACGTTAAGGTTACTAAAGACTTAAGATATGCTAAGGTATATGTAAGTATATTCTCAACAAAAGAGGAAGAAAAAAAGGATAACTTTACGGCTTTAAAGAGTGCTAGTGGATTTATAAGAAAAATCCTAGGTCAAAGAATAAATGTAAGACACAACCCAGAAATATTATTTGAATTAGATGACTCAATAAATTATGCAATGCATATTGATGAGTTAATTCAAAAGGTAAAAGATAAATAATGTCTTTACAAAGTATAAAGGAAGAGATATTAAAAGCTAAAAAGATTGGATTATCTTTTCATACATCTCCGGATGGAGATGCTATAGGAAGTACTTTATCACTTCTTAAAGCACTTAGAACTATAGGAAAAGATGCTTATATTATTTCAAGAGATGTTATCCAAGATAACCTCTCTTTCCTTTCTTTATCTGAAGAAGTTGATGGAAATACACTAGAACCAGACCAATACACTGATTTAGTTATAGTAATGGATTGTGGTAATGTAGAGAGAATTTCTGCAAATTTAGATAATTATAATGGAAAAATTATAAATATTGATCATCATTTATCAAATGAACAATATGGATATATAAATTATGTAGATCCTAAAGCAGCAGCCACAGCAGAAATATCATATTTACTTATAAAAGAATTAGGTATTGATCTTAGTAAAAAAGACGAGAATAATTTAGAGATGGCAAAAGCAATTTATACATCTTTAGTTACAGATACGGGGTCTTTTAGGCATTCTAATGTTACAAAGAGAACACACGCAATAGCTTCAGAACTTATAGGGTTAGGATTAGACAATAGTAAAGTACACAGCAGTCTTTTTGATAATAGGGAATTTAATAAAATAAAATTAATGGGTTATGTGTTATCAAATTTAGAATTAGCATTAAATAATAAAGTAGCAGTAATGGAAATACCATATCATATACTAGAAAAATTTAATTTATTAACAACAGATACTTCAGATATAATTTCTTTTGGTCTTGGAATAAAGGGCATAGAAGTTGCTATATTATTAAAAGAATCAGAAAAAGGAATTAAAACTAGTTTAAGATCAAAAAACAATGTTGATGTAAGAAAAGTAGCAGAAATATACGGTGGTGGTGGACACATTAAAGCAGCAGGTGCCCTTCAAAAAGGTGTAAATTTAGAAGAAGCTAAAAATAATTTACTAAAAACAATAAAAGAAGAGATGAAGTTATGAATGGTGTACTAAACGTATTTAAAAATAAAGGAATGTCTTCTTTTGATGTAGTTAGAAAAATAAAATTTACAGCAAAAGAAAAAAAAGTTGGACATACAGGAACTCTTGATCCAGAAGCTGAAGGTGTTTTACCAGTTTGTCTAGGAAAAGCAACTAAGATTATAGATTATATAATGAATTCTAGAAAAGTATATAAGGTAAAATTGTTGCTAGGTAAAAATACAACTACCTATGATTTAGAAGGTGAAGTTGTAAAAGAAAGAGACACTTCTCATATAAAAGAAAATGATGTAAAAGAAAGTATACTTTCTTTTATGGGGGAATATGATCAAGTCCCACCAATGTATTGTGCATTGAAACAAAATGGAGTAAGACTTTATCAACTTGCAAGACAAGGAATTGAAGTTGAAAGAGAAGCAAGACGTATTACTATTTATGATATTTGTGAGATTGATTATGATTTACCGTATGTGTCTTTTAAAGTTACATGTTCAAAAGGTACATATATAAGAAGCTTATGTTATGACATTGGTGAAAAACTAAATGTAGGAGCAACCATGGTTAATTTAATAAGAACTGAAACTTCTGTATTTAAAGAAGAAGATAGTATTAATATTGAAGATTTAACACCAGAAAATATTGAAAGCTATATAATAAGTATAGAAGAGGCACTTTCATCTTATCCTAAATTGACAGTGAATACTTCATTTACAAAATTATTAGTCAATGGAGTAAAGGTATATGATAAAAGATTAAGCGATGAAGTTATAGAAAATAATATTTTGTATAGAGTATATGATAAAGAAAATACTTTTATAGGACTTGGCATGAAAGATAGCAAAGGATTTAAGATACAAAAGTTATTATTTTAAAGTGGGAGTAATAAAGATGATTATTATAGAAAACAACTTTGAAGATGTACAAACTTATGATAATTATGTTGCTCTTGGAAGTTTTGATGGATTACATATAGGACATTTATCATTAATAGATGAAGTTACCAGGATAGCAAAAAAAAATAATGGTAAAAGTATGGTCTTTACATTCAAAAATCATCCAAGAAAATTTATAAATCCAAGTAATACTCTTAAACTTTTGATGGAAAATGATGACAAGATAAAGATGTTAGAAGATAAGGGTATTGATATAGCATATTTTGCAAATTTTAATGAAGAATTTATGAAAATAACACCAGAAGAATTTATAAAATTTCTATGTATTAATTTAAATATAAAAGGAATAATAGTAGGTTTTAATTATAAATTTGGATATAAAAATTCAGGTGATACTAAACTTTTAAAAGAACTTGAAAAAAAATATGAATACGAATTACATGTTATGGATTCATGTACATATAAAGATGAAGTTATAAGTAGTACTCGAATTAGAAAAGAATTAGAAGCTGGTAATGTTTCAGAAGCTAGTATCATGTTAAATAGACCATATATTATAAAAGGCGAAATTGTACATGGTCGAGAAATTGGAAGAATGATGGGATTTCCGACGGCTAATTTAAAGTATAATAAAGACATTATTTTACCTAAAATAGGTGTATATTATACTAATGTTAGAGTCAATAATAAAATATATAGAGGAATCACTAACATAGGAAATAATCCAACAGTTAATGGCAAAGAGATTACTTTAGAAACTAATATTTTAAATTTTGATGATGACATTTATGGAAAGATTATGGAAGTTAATTTTATAAAAAAAATAAGAGATCAAAAGAAATTTGATTCTGTAGATGATTTAGTAAATGAACTTAAAAACAATAAATTATTTGCAGAGAAAGAAGAAATAGTTGTTAAATAATATTTATTTACAATAATCATTAGTTTTGATATAATACACATTGAACCTACTTCTAAGTTTGAAGGTGCCATCTTTTTACTTGGAAATAAGGGGATAAAATACACGGAGGTGCACTTATGGATAAGGCAAGAAAATTAGAAATTATTAAACAATACGGAAGAAGTGAAGGAGACACTGGTTCACCAGAAGTTCAAATCGCTTTATTAACAGAAAGAATTAACTCATTAACAGGACATTTAAAAGTTCACAAAAAAGATCATCATTCAAGAAGAGGTCTTTTAATGATGGTTGGACATAGAAGAGGTCTTCTAAACTATTTAGCTGATCAAGATATCGAAAGATACAGAACAATAGTAAAACAATTAGGTTTAAGAAGATAATTTTTAGAGCGGATCTTCCGCTCTATTATTTTAAAAAAATTATAAAAAATATAAAGAGAGTTTGAAAGGAGGGTTTCAAAGATGAATAACGTTTTATCAACTAACATTGCTGGAAAAGAAATGAAAGTTGAATTCGGGAAAATAGGTATGCTATCAAATGCAGCTACATTCATGAGCTACGGAGATACTGTTATTTTAACTAATGTTAATGCATCAAGTGAGCCAAGAGTAGGAATTGATTTTTTCCCTCTAAGTGTTGAATATGAAGAAAGATTATATGCGGTAGGTAAAATACCAGGTGGTTTTATAAAGAGAGAAGGAAGACCATCAGAAAAAGCTATATTAAATGGTAGAGCTGTAGATAGAACTCTAAGACCTTTATTCCCAAAAGGATATAGAAATGATGTTCAAGTAGTTTGTACTGTTGTTTCTGTAGAAAAGGATAATTTACCAGAAATATTAGCTATTAATGCAGCATCAATGGCATTATGCTTATCAAGCATACCTTTTACAATCCCAGTTGCAGCTGTTCAAGTCGGACTTATAGATGATAATTTTATTGTTAATCCAAATGCAACTGAACGTGAAGAAAGTACTCTTCATTTAACAGTTTGTGCAACTAAAGAAAGAGTAATGATGATAGAAGCAGGTGGAAATGAAATTCCTGAAGATACTATGATTGCTGCTATTAAATTTGGATTTGATGAATGTCAAAAAATAATTAACTTCCAAGAAGAAGCAGTTAGTAAATTTGGTAAGGAAAAAGATGTTCCAACATTATTTACTGTTGATGAAGAAGTAGAAAAAGATATAAAAGAATTTGCTTCAGATATGATAAAAGAAGCCATGTATATAACTGATAAAGATGAAAGAAATGCAGCTATAGATGCTGTTAATCAAAAAGTTAAAGAAGAATTTGGCGAAAAATATGAAGATAAATTTGGAGATATAAAAGAAGTACTTTATAACATGCAAAAGAAAGTCGTAAGACATATGTTATTAAAAGACAAGAGAAGACCTGATGGAAGAGCTTTTGATGAGGTGAGACCTTTAGGCTGTGAAGTTGGATTACTTCCAAGAACTCATGGAACAGGATTATTTACAAGAGGATTAACTCAAGTAATGACAGTAGCAACATTAGGTGCTGTAGGAGATATACAAATCTTAGATGGAATAGATGAGGCTCAATCAAAGAGATATATGCATCACTATAACTTCCCAGGATATAGTGTAGGAGAAGTAAAACCTTTAAGAGGACCAGGTAGAAGAGAAATAGGTCATGGAGCTTTAGCAGAAAGAGCACTTGAACCATTAATCCCATCTGAAGAAGAATTCCCATATACAATTAGATTAGTATCAGAAGTATTAAGTTCAAATGGATCTACTTCACAAGCATCAGTTTGTGGTTCAACATTAGCATTATTAGATGCAGGTGTTCCAATAAAAAGACCAGCAGCAGGTATTGCTATGGGATTAATTACTTCAGAAGACTTATCAGAAGAACAAGTATTAACTGATATTCAAGGAATAGAAGATTTCTTCGGAGATATGGACTTTAAGGTAGCAGGTACTACTGAAGGAATTACATCAATCCAAGTTGATACTAAGCTTAAAGGATTTAGTTTTAATGTAGTAGAAAATGCAATTCGCGATGCTAGAAAAGCTAGATTAACTATAATAGATAAAATTAATGAATGTATATCAGAACATAGAGAAGATGTTTCTTTATATGCTCCAAAGACAGAAACAATTCAAATAGATCCAGACAAGATAAGATCTGTAATAGGCGCAGGTGGTAAAGTTATCAATAAGATAATTCAAGATACAGGCGTTAAAATTGATATAAAAGAAGATGGATCTGTATTTGTAAGTTCAAGTGATCACGAAGGTGTTAAAGAAGCAATAAAGATAATCGAAGGATTAACTAAAGATGTTAAGGCTGGAGAAATTTATTTAGGTAAAGTAACTAAAATAACTACATTTGGAGCTTTTGTTGAAATTCTTCCAAATAAAGAAGGCTTAGTTCATATATCTAAATTAGATAAAGAAAGAGTTAATAAAGTAGAAGATGTTGTTTCTGTAGGAGATGAAATCTTAGTAAAAGTTACTGAAATTGATTCACAAGGTAGAATAAATCTTTCAAGAAAAGATGTTCTTTTAGATCAAGAAAACAAAGAAGAAAAATAAAGGGCAATTAAATTGCCTTTTTATTCTTTTTTCATATGTTTTTTATATAAATATATATAAATTAATGACTTTAAAATCGCTTTGGCGATTTTTTTATTATAATCATTTAAAATTTCCCCTTAACATATAGCATGGATTGTAATTGTTAGTATATAAATATAATAATAAAAAAATTTCATATTAAAATTTATTATGGGAAAAATATTTTTATACCTGCATGATTTTAAGTAATTCATAGATGGAAGGAGAGCAATAATTATGTATAATACGTATACTTTAGATAATGGACTTAGAGTTATAACAGAAAAGATAGATCACTTAAATTCAGTAAGTGTTGGAATAATGATACAAAATGGTTCTAGAAATGAGGTTGAGGAAGTAAATGGAATATCTCATTTTATTGAACACATGTTTTTTAAAGGAACTAAAAAAAGAAGTGCAAAACAAATAGTAGAAGAAATAGAAAATGTAGGTGGACAAATAAATGCATTTACTAGTAAAGAAGCAACTTGCTATTATATAAAAGCGTTAAATACTCATTTAGATTTAAGTTTAGATGTGCTTTCAGATATGATATTAAATTCAAATTTTGATGAAGAAGAAATAGAAAAGGAAAAAGGTGTAGTAATAGAAGAAATTAATATGAGTCAGGATTCGCCAGAAGATGTATTAGATGATGAACATTCAAGGGCTGTTTTTAGAGAGAATCCATTATCATATCCTATACTTGGAACTATACCTAAAATAAAATCTTTTACTAGAGAAAAAATTTTAAATTTCATATCAGAAAAATATACTCCTTACAATTCAGTAATATCAGTTTGTGGAAAATTTGATGAGAATGAATTGAAAAAATTAATAGAAGATTGTTTTGGTAGTTGGAAAAGTAAAGAAAAATACATACCTGAGTATAATACACCAATAATACATTGTAAATCAGGATATGTGAATAAAGAAATAGAGCAATTACATATTTCTTTAGGGTTAAAGGGGTTACCATATAGAGATAAAAATAGTTATCCATTAGTACTTTTAAACAATGTTTTGGGGGGAGGAGCTTCTTCTATACTTTTTCAAAAAGTAAGAGAGGAATTAGGACTATGTTACACAATTTGTTCTTATTTGCAACCGTTTCAAGGTATAGGAACTATAAATATATATACAGGTCTGAGCAAAAATTATGCACATAAAGCACTTGAAGTTATAAATAAAGAAGTAATAGAATTCTCAAATAATGGAATAACAAAGAATCAATTAGAAATTAGTAAAGAGAAAATAAAAGCTACGTATATTTTAGGACTAGAAAGTACGAGTTCAAGAATGTTTGCAAATGCTAAAAGTTATCTTTTTACTAATGAGGTATTTACAGAAGAGGAAGTTATAAGAAGAATAGATGCTATAAACCAAAATGACATACAAAACGTTTTAGATGAATGTTTTAAACCAGGAATATTAAATGCTGGCTATGTAGGTCAAGAGGTAAATTACAATGAGTTAAGTAGAATAATATTGGCAGATACAAAAGCATATAATAATTCTTCAAATAGAGATAAAGTTAACATATAAATTTATTTTGTAATAAATATACTTCTTTAATCATATTATGTTATGAGCAAATAAGGAGGATATATATTATGGGAGAATTAAATAATATAAAATATTTAAGTGATATAGAGAAATATGAGTTGATAAATATAAATGATGGTGAAAAATACGATTATTTGGCAAATAATGATTTAATAATAGATGATGATGGAAACTTTAAATTTTTAATTATTAATACAAGTACTAGCAAATTTAGCATGTTTGGTAGCAAAGAGTTTTTAGAAATTCCTTGGGAATGTGTAAAAAAAATAGGGTCTAAAACAATAATACTTGATGCAGATGATGAAATAGTAAAAAAAATTAAACTTTAAAAAAAGTTAAACTTTAAAATGGTATGCAAATATTATATTATTAAGGATGTAATATTTGTAATCATGAAGGGAGGATATTTATTAAAATAAATTAAGTATAAAGACTTATATTTAACTATTTTGATAAATAATTAAACACATGAAGATAGTTGTTCAAAAATTTGGAGGAACTTCGGTTTCAACACCAGAAAAAAGACAAAGAGTAATTGAAAAAGTAAAACAAGCAAAAAAAGAAGGATATAATCCAGTTGTAGTTGTTTCTGCAATGGGAAGAAAAGGTGAGCCTTATGCAACTGATACATTATTATCTTTAGTAAATGAAGATTTTAAAATATCAAATAAACTAGCTCAAGATTTACTTATGTGTTGTGGTGAGTTTATTAGTTCTGTTGTGATGAGTAATGATTTATATGCTGCAGGAATAGATGCAGTTCCATTAACAGGTGGGCAAGCTGGAATTATAACTAATAACAATTTTACTGATGCAAAATGTATAGATACTAATCCAAAGAAAATATTAGACTTAATATCTCAAGGTAGAGTTCCTGTAGTTACAGGTTTCCAAGGAATGTGTGAAGATGGATATTTTACAACACTAGGAAGAGGTGGAAGTGATACAACAGCATCAATACTTGGAGTAGCACTTCAAGCAG
This sequence comes from Clostridium aquiflavi, assembly GCF_031344075.1. NCBI lineage: Bacteria > Bacillati > Bacillota > Clostridia > Eubacteriales > Clostridiaceae > Clostridium > Clostridium aquiflavi. The sequence continues at coordinate 16,886 of NZ_JAVJAN010000011.1, read as the reverse complement.
AAAGTATAGAGATTTACACTGATGTAGATGGTATTATGACAGCTGATCCAAGACTTGTAGAAGACGCTAGTTTAATAGATGTAATAAGCTATAATGAAGTTTTTCAATTAGCTGATCAAGGTGCTAGTGTTATTCATCCAAGGGCAATAGAACTAGCAATGAAAGCTAATATTCCTTTAGTTATTAAGAATACAATGAGTAATTGCAAAGGAACATTAATAAATAACTTTGGTGATAAAGAAAATGAAAGAATTATAACAGGAATAACACATCAAAAAGATAGAATTCAAGTTTTAATTAAGCTTGTTGAAAATGAAGGAAACATGAAATATCAAGATGTATTAGACTTATTAGCTGCAAATAAAATAAGTCTGGATCTAATAAATATATTTCCTGATAGACAAGTATTTACAATAAATTCTAAAGTTAAAGAAACTGTAGAAAATATATTGACTAATTTTAATTTAAAATATCATTTAATAGAAGAGTGCAGCACTATAGCAGTTATAGGCTCTAGAATGAATGGAAGACCAGGTGTTATGGCTAAAATAATTAAATCTTTAGTTACAGCCAATATAGAAGTATTACAGACAGCTGACTCTAATATGACAATTTGGTGTTTAATCCATTCAAAAAATACTAAAAAAGCTATAAATGTACTTCATAAAACTTTTAATTTATCTTAGATGAAATAAGTAGGTATATAATAATTCCTTCCGTACAAAATAATTGTATGGGAGGAATGTTTTTATGAACAATATATTCAATGGTGAAAATAATAATGAAAAAAATTACAACAGTGAAGCCGAAAACAAAATGCAATCTATAAGGGAATTTGGAAATACAGCCCCTGTAACGCCAAATAAAAGTATACAAGTTTTGTCTATAATAGGTCAAATAGAGGGTCATATGGTATTACCACCTCAGACTAAAGCAACAAGATATGAGCATATTATACCTCAATTGATAGATCTAGAACAAAACGATAATGTTAAAGGTATTCTAATTGTATTAAATACTGTTGGTGGAGATGTAGAGGCAGGTCTTGCTATTGCAGAAATGATAAGAAGTATATCTAAGCCAACTGTATCAATAGTAACAGGCGGAGGTCATTCAATAGGAGTACCTCTTGCAACAGCTTCAGATTATTCTTTTATCACTCCATCTGCAACAATGATAGTTCATCCAGTTAGAATGAATGGATTTATAATAGGAGTAGCACAAACTTTTGAATACTTTAAAAAGATGCAAGAAAGAATAAATGAATTTATTACAAGGACATCACATATTAAAGAAGAAGAATTGGAAAAATTCATGCTACAAACAAATGAATTATTAAATGATGTGGGAACAATACTTATTGGTAAGCAAGCAGTTGATTGTGGACTTATAGATGAAGTTGGAGGAATAAAAGAAGCCTTAGCAAAATTAAAAGAATTAACTGAATAATAATTAAGTATTTAAACAGCTATAGAAAAAAATTATAGCTGTTTTTTATTTTTAGTGGTATCTTATTAAAGGAGAAGTTTTATCTATGTAGAAATAATTAACAATGAGGTGATTAAATGTGAGCAGAAGTGGAACTAAAAGAAGTAATAAAAAAACTAAAAAAGAAAGCAATATAAATAATGATATATTAGGAATAATATATATGGCAATAGGCGTAATACTTGCCATAGCTATATACACTTCTTTAGCAGGATTACTATCTTCTTTAGCACAAAATTTTTCTTATTTATTAATAGGTGTAGGCTCTTATGCAATACCTATATATCTAATATATTTTGGTTTTCAATATATCAAAACTAGAGGCAATGTAAAGTTCGGGAAAAGATTTTTAGGGATATTAATGTTAATATTAATATTAATATTAACTTGTTCAGTTATAAATATTCAAATGATGAATGATACAGATAGTTTTGGAGATAACATTAGATTTATTATTGATAATAAGGGAAGTTTACATGGTGGATTAATAGCTTATTTTATATGTTACCCTTTATATAGGTTTATGGGGGCAATAGGGACTTATATATTATTTTTTACTTTATCTGTTATTTCACTTATATTAATATTTGATATCAATTTATATGATTTAGTGATTGTAGCCAAAGACAAAGGAAAAAAAATAAAAAGCGAGAGAAATGTAAAATCTAAATCTAAAAAAGATGTTAAAGTTTTAGATAATACATTTGTAAACGTGGTTGAAAAAGATGAAGACGTTCCAATAATTAGTAAAGAAAAAGATGCATTTTTATCAACTGTAGATAAAAAAATAAAGATTTTAGATTTTATGAAAAATGATAATATTAAAGATGATGTAGAAGGTGAATTCTCGTCTGATATAGAAAATCAAATTACTGAAAATATTGTAGAAGAGAAGAAAGCCACTCATAAAAAAATAAAATTAAATAGTGAAGAAAAACAAAATATGAGCAGTGAAATAGAAGAAAACCTTTATCACGAACAAAATAAAGAGGATATGCCGTATTTTTATCCAGGTTTAGAACTTTTAAAGATTAACAAAAAACTTAAGGGTTCTGATAAAAAAGAATTGATAGAAAATGCTAGTAAGCTTGAAGAAATATTATCAAATTTTGGGGTGGATGCAAAAGTGACTCAAGTAACAAAAGGTCCATCAGTTACAAGATTTGAATTACAACCAAGCCCTGGGGTTAAAGTTAGTAAAATAGTTAATTTATCAGATGATATAGCTCTTGGATTAGCAGCGTCAGGAATTAGAATAGAAGCACCTATTCCAGGAAAGGCAGCTATAGGAATAGAAGTTCCTAATTCACATCAAGTAGCAGTATTTTTAAGAGAAGTTTTAGAATCAAAAGAATTTATTAATTCAAGTAAAAAATTAGCTTTTGCTCTTGGAAAAGATATTTCAGGGAAATGTGTTGTAGGAGACTTAAGTAAGATGCCACATACATTAATTGCAGGGGCAACGGGCTCAGGAAAAAGTGTATGTATAAATTCTTTAATAATAAGTCTATTATATAAATATAGTCCAAATGAAGTTAAATTGCTTATGGTAGATCCTAAGGTTGTTGAACTCAATGTTTATAATGGAATACCACATCTTTTAATTCCAGTAGTTACTGATCCTAAAAAGGCAGCAGCAGCACTTAATTGGGCAGTAAATGAAATGACAAAAAGATATAAGCTTTTTGCTGAAATGGGTGTTAGAAATATGGAATCATACAATGAATTATTTAATAAAGGAGTAATAGAAGAAAAACTTCCTTATATAGTAATCATAGTAGATGAATTGGCAGATTTAATGATGGTTTGCCCTAATGATGTAGAAGATTATATAGGTAGATTAGCACAAATGGCTAGAGCAGCAGGTATGCATTTAGTCATAGCAACTCAAAGACCATCAGTAGATGTAATAACAGGTGTAATTAAAGCTAATATACCATCTAGAATATCATTTGCAGTTTCGTCTCAAATAGATTCTAGAACAATACTTGATAGTTCTGGTGCAGAAAAACTTCTTGGTAAAGGAGATATGTTATATTATCCAGTTGGTGAAAGTAAACCACTTAGAGTACAAGGTTGCTTTATATCAGAAGAAGAGGTAGAACAAGTTATATCCTTTGTAAAATCAAGTCAAGGTACTAGTAATTATGAAGAAGAAATAATAGAGCATATAAATAATGAAGCTCAATCATCAATATCAGAAAATGGTGATGATGTTGATGAACTACTTAATGATGCCATAAATGCGGTAATTGAATACGAGCAAGCATCAACTTCTTTTCTTCAAAGGAAACTTAGGATAGGATTTAATAGGGCTTCTAGAATAATGGATCAGTTAGAAGAAAGAGGTATAATATCTGAAAAAGATGGAAGTAGACCAAGAAAGATATTGATTACCAAAGAAGAATTATATGATGATAAAGATGAGAATTAAAAAAGAAAACTTAAATAATTAATTATAGTTGATAATATAGCTATAAATATTATAATTAATTTGGTATAATTAAAAACATTAAAATACAGGAGGACAAAAACTTGACTAAGTACAAAGTTGGAATGGTGAGTTTAGGATGCGATAAAAATAGAGTGGATTCTGAAATCATCCTTGGAAAAATGAGTAATGAATATGAAATAACTAATAATGCAAAAGAAGCAGATGTTATAATTGTAAATACATGTGGGTTTATAGAGTCGGCTAAACAAGAATCAATAGATACTATTTTAGAAATGGCTGAATATAAAAATAATTACAAGTGTAAGCTTCTTATAGCAACAGGATGTTTAATACAAAGATATGGTGATGAATTAAAAAATCTTATACCTGAAATAGACATAATGTTAGGAGTTAATGATTATAATAAAATAGATAAAGTTATTACAGAACTTATTGAAGGAGATAAAGAAGCTTCTCAATTATTAAATTATTCTGATGAAAACATAAATGAAGGAGACAGAATTCTTACAACACAAAAGGAAAGTGCATATATAAGAATTGCAGAAGGTTGTAATAATTTTTGCACATATTGTATAATTCCTAAAATAAGGGGAAAATTTAGAAGTAGAAGGATGGAAAATATAATTAGTGAAGCTACAGACTTAGCAAGTAAAGGTGTTAAAGAGTTAATATTAATAGCTCAAGATACAACACAATATGGTAGTGATATTTATGGTAAGAAAAATCTTCATGTATTATTAAAAGAGTTATCTAAAATAGAAGGAATAAAGTGGATTAGAGTATTATATTGCTATCCCGAAGCCATATATGATGAATTAATAGAAGAAATCGCATCTAATGATAAAGTAGTAAAATATTTAGATATACCTATACAGCACATAAGTGATCATGTATTAAAGCTTATGGGAAGAAAAACAAGCAAGAAAGACATAACTGATAAAATAGAAAAACTTAGAAAGAATATACCAAATATTACAATTAGAACAACATTCATAGTAGGATTTCCACAAGAAACACAAGAAGACTTTCAAGAAATTTTAGAATTCTTACAAGAATATAAATTAGATAAAGTAGGAGTTTTTAAATATTCAAGAGAAGAAGATACACCGGCTTCAAGAATGGATGGACAAATAGATGAAGAGATAAAGAGCGAAAGAGAAGAAAAGTTAATGTTATCTCAAGAAAAGATTTCTAATAATATAAATAAATTGAAAGTTGGCAAAAAATATGATATTCTAATTGAAGAATATGATGGTGAATGCTATAAAGGTAGAAATTTTGAGATGGCACCTGATATAGATGGAAATGTATTTTTTGAATCTCCTAAGCCATTGGAGATAGGTGAATTCGTTAAAGTAAAAATAATCAAAAATATGGATTACGATTTAATAGGAGTTGTTGAAGATGAATCTTGCAAATAAGTTGACTTTAATTAGAATATTTTTGGTACCTATTTTTCTGATATTTATAGTTGTTAAAGGAATACCATATGGTAGTTTTATAGCTACTATAATATTTGTTTTAGCTGCTTTAACAGATAAGCTTGATGGATATATTGCAAGAAGTAGAAACCAAGTTACTAACTTTGGAAAATTTATGGATCCTTTAGCTGATAAACTATTAGTGACAACTGCACTAATTACATTAGTTGAAATGCATATAGTTCCAAGTTGGGCTGCTGTTATAATAATAGCACGTGAATTTGCAGTATCAGGCTTAAGAACATTGGCTGCTTCTGAGGGAAGAGTTATAGCAGCAAGTTGGTGGGGAAAGATAAAAACAGTAATACAAATAATAGCTATAGTATTATTGCTATTACAAGTTAGTATAGGTGACTCAAAGTATTTAACTAATTTAGTTATTAATAGTGAATTTTGGAAAGGATTCTTTAGTACAGTTCCAAATATAATGCTAATAGCAGCTGTTATAATAACTATAATTTCAGGATATGAATATTTTAAGAAAAACAAAGATTCAATATCTACTAATAAATAGATAAGTTTAAAATAATATAACATGGATATAATTATAATAAATTCCTTCTTTAAGATGTATTTTAAAGGGGGAATTTTTATCAATACTGTTGACTAATAATAATAGTTAAATTATAATTATATACAGAACATAAGTTCGATGAGAGGAAGGTAACATTATGGCTAATATAGATGTAAATAAATTAAAAGCAATTGAAAATGCAATGGGACAAATAGAAAAGCAATTTGGTAAAGGTTCAGTTATGAAATTAGGTGAAGACAGTGTTTTAAATATTGATTCAATTTCTACTGGATGTTTAGATTTAGATATAGCACTTGGAATTGGTGGAGTTCCAAAGGGAAGAATTATTGAAATTTATGGTCCTGAAAGTTCAGGTAAAACAACAATAGCTCTTCATATAGCTGCAGAAGCACAGAAAAAAGGTGGAGCAGTAGGATTTATAGATGCAGAACATGCATTAGATCCATCTTATGCAAGAAACTTAGGGGTAGATACAGAAAATCTTATAGTTTCTCAGCCAGATACAGGAGAACAAGGTCTTGAAATAGCAGAAGCATTAGTTCGTTCAGGTGCAATTGATGTAATTATAGTTGACTCTGTTGCAGCATTGGTTCCTAAAGCTGAAATTGAAGGAGAAATGGGAGATTCTCATATTGGACTTCAAGCAAGACTAATGTCACAAGCATTAAGAAAACTAGCAGGTACAATTAGTAAAACAAATTGCATAGCAATTTTCATTAACCAATTGAGAGAAAAAGTTGGAGTAATGTTTGGTTCACCTGAAACAACAACAGGAGGAAGAGCATTAAAGTTCTATGCATCAGTAAGACTTGATGTAAGGAGAATAGACTCTATAAAACAAGGTGATGGTATTGTTGGTAATAGAACAAGAATAAAAGTAACAAAGAATAAAGTAGCACCACCTTTTAAACAAGCAGAATTTGACATAATGTATAACGAAGGTATTTCAAGAGAAGGAAACATATTAGATGTTGGAGTTAAGGAAGAAATAGTACAAAAGAGTGGGGCATGGTTCTCATATGGAGACATAAGGTTGGGTCAAGGTAGAGAAAATGCTAAACAATACTTAAAAGAAAATCCAGAAGTTGCATTAGATGTAGAAAATCAAATAAGAGAAAAACATAATCTTCCATTGATGGATGCTGTTATAAATGAAACATCATCTGAAGTTAAAAATAAAGAAAATAAGGAACAATCAGATAAATAAATAGATAATTATAAAAAGCAAAAGGATTATTTCTTTTGCTTTTTTTACAATAAAAAGGATGATATATATAAATATTGTTATATGAAAATATTTTTATGATTATATATGTTGTTATTACTAAAATTTTATAGCAAATACAAATAAAAAAAACTCTTGTAACTCAGTAAATATGAGCATGATAACAATATCATAGCAAGCTTGACATAATTTTATTTTTAATATAGAATAAAAAGGAATACTGGTTTATCATATTCCCAATACAGTGAGAATAATATGACACCTACTATGATTTCTTGTTTACAAAAATAGATAGCTTAACAAGCTAGGAGGTGTTTATATGAAATTTTGGATTTTAATAATAATAGTAAATTTAATTATATTATTAGTATTAGGAATACTACTTTATAAAATGATACAAAAAGTATCGAAGGATAAAATTGAATCTCTTGAAAATGAGGCACAAGATGTTTTAGAAAGAGCTAAAAGAGAAGCAGAAGCTCTTCAAAAAGAAACAATACTTGAAGCTAAGGAAGAGGTTCATAAGTTAAGAAATGATTTTGAAAAAGAATCTCGTGAAAGAAGAAATGAGATTCAAAGACTTGAAAGAAGAGTTATTCAAAAAGAAGAATCACTTGATAAAAAGAGTGATACGCTAGAAAAAAGAGAAGAAAAAATTAATCAAAGAATGCTTGATATAGATCAAGTAGAAGCCAATGTAAAAGAAATATATACTCAAAGAAGAGAAGAATTGGAAAGAATTTCATCTCTTTCTAGTGAAGAAGCTCGTAAAATTCTTTTAGACGAAATTAAAAGAGAAATTTCACATGATGCTGCATTGATGATAAAAGAAATCGAAAGCAAAGCAAAAGAAGAAGCAGACAAAAGATCAAGAGAAATAATCACGACTGCTATTCAAAGATGTGCTGCGGATCATGTGTCTGAAACTACTGTGCATGTTGTTGCGCTACCAAATGATGAAATGAAGGGTAGAATAATAGGTAGAGAAGGAAGAAACATTAGAACTCTAGAAACATTAACCGGAGTAGATTTAATAATAGATGATACTCCAGAAGCAGTTATTCTTTCAAGCTTTGATCCAATAAGGAGAGAAGTTGCAAGAATAGCACTTGAAAAGTTGATAGTGGATGGTAGAATACATCCAGCAAGAATCGAAGAGATGGTCGAAAGAGCAGTTAAAGATGTAGAAAATGATATAAAAGAAGAAGGGGAACAAGCGACCCTAGAAACTGGAATAAATGGATTACATCCAGAACTTATAAGACTACTTGGCAGATTAAAGTATAGAACTAGTTATGGTCAAAATGTATTAAAACATTCCATAGAAGTTTCATATTTAGCTGGTTTAATGGCTTCAGAATTAGGTTTAGATGTTACTCTAGCTAAAAGAGCAGGATTACTACATGATATCGGTAAAGCTGTAGATCAGGAGCAAGAAGGTCCTCATGCACTAATTGGAGGAGACCTTGCTAAGAAATATCATGAGCAACCATTGGTGATAAATGCTGTAGCAGCCCATCATGGAGATGTGGAAATGCAATCTTTAGAAGCAGTATTGGTTCAAGCGGCAGATGCTATATCAGCAGCTAGACCGGGGGCAAGAAGAGAAACATTAGAAGCATATATTAAGAGATTGGAAAAATTAGAAGAAATCGCAAATTCTTATGAGGGTGTAGAAAAGTCATATGCCATTCAAGCTGGAAGAGAAATAAGAATTATTGTTAAACCAGATAAAGTTGACGATGCTGGTACTGCTGAATTAGCTAGAAATTTAGTGAAGAGCGTAGAAGAACAACTTGAATATCCAGGACAAATTAAGATTAATGTAATAAGAGAAACTAGAACAGTAGACTTTGCTAAATAAAATTAAAAGATAAAATGTATAATTATTATACATTTTATCTTTTTTCTTTATAAAATATTATACTAAATAAAAGGAATTTAATAGATTGTATAGAATATATATTAATGTAAACGATTTTGTATAATGATTCTAGGAGGAATAATAAAAATGGAAGTATTAAAGGTATCAAGTAAATCAAATCCTAATTCGGTAGCAGGCGCATTAGCGGCAATAATAAAAGAAAAGAACATAGCGGAAATACAAGCAGTGGGAGCTGGAGCAATAAATCAAGCAGTTAAAGCTATAGCAATAGCTAGAGGATTTGTGGCACCAAGTGGAAAGGATATTATTTGTGTACCAGCTTTTACGGATATACAAATAGATGGAGAAGAGAGAACAGCAATAAAACTTATAGTACAACCTAGATAAGATAAAGAAGAGCTTGGTAATGGGCATCTTAATTATTTTTAAGTTGAAATTAATTACAAAACAGTATATACTAAAATGGTTGGATGCTATATTTATTAATTAATTTTTTGTAAAGAGGTGGATATAATGGTATCAAAAGAAGTTATAGTAAAAAGTTCATCAGGTCTTCATGCTAGACCAGCAACATTATTAGTTAAGAAAGCTTCAGGATTTAAGTCAGACGTTAGCATAGAATACAATGGTAAGAAAGCAAACGTTAAGAGCTTAATAGGAGTTTTATCTTTAGCTGTAACTAAAGATGCTGCAATAAAAATTTCAGCATCTGGAGATGATGAAGCTCTAGCAGTTGAAGAATTAGTAAGTTTAGTTCAATCTTTAGACGATTAATATTTATTAAAAAGAGATGTCCCTAAAAAGTATATAAATTTAGGAGACATCTCTTTTGTTATGTATAATATTCTAATTAAAATATAATTTTCCCCATAAGCAAATAGAAGAATAATATTATTTACTTATTGGGAAAATATTATAATAGGTATTTTAATTAATTTTTTTATTTAAATTATTATTGCATTTAAATAGCAATGACAGTAAATTTAATGATGATAAAAAAATTATTATATATATTATTCTTTGAATTATAGGTATTCCAAAAGAAAATATAGTTACTAAATTAATATTTAGTAAACCTATTAATCCCCAATTAAAGGCACCTAGAATAACTAAAATAAAAGAAATTTTATCGAATATATTTAATTTATACATTTTATTCACTCCTAACTTTAGAATACATTATGTTTATATATATGATTTAAAATAAAAAATAATAACATTAAGTAAATTTTTCAATAAAATACTATGAAAATATAAAAAATATGTTATAATACGAATGTTGAAATAAAAAAAATAAAATATATTCGTGTGGAGGTTTTTGTATGAGAAATTTATATAGCACACCATTAAATTCAAGATATGCATCTAAAGAAATGAGTTTTATTTTTTCAGATGATATGAAATTTACAACTTGGAGAAAGCTATGGGTAGCTCTTGCTGAAGGTGAAAGAGAACTAGGCTTAAATATAACAGAGGAACAAGTAAATGAATTAAAATCAAATATTAATAATATAAATTATGAAGAAGCTATAAAAAAAGAAAAAGAAGTAAGACACGATGTAATGAGTCATGTGTACGCATATGGGTTACAATGTCCAGCTGCTAAGGGTATAATTCATCTTGGAGCTACTTCTTGTTACGTAGGCGATAACACAGATGTAATAATAATGAGAGATGCACTTTTATTAATAAAAGATAAGATAGTAACAGTATTAAATCACTTAAAGAATTTTGCCATTGAATATAAAGATTTACCTACATTAGGATTTACACATTATCAACCAGCTCAATTAACTACAGTAGGAAAAAGAGCGACTTTATGGATGCAAGATTTAGTTATGGACATTGAAAATATAGATTTTGTAATACATAGTTTAAAACTAAGAGGAGTAAAAGGAACAACTGGAACTCAAGCTAGTTTTATGGAATTATTTGATGGTGATGAAGAAAAAGTTAAAAAATTAGATAAAATGATAGCAGAAAAAATGGGATTTGATAAGAGTTTTGGCGTTACAGGTCAAACTTATCCAAGAAAACTTGATTCAATAGTTTTAAATACATTATCAGAAATTGCACAAAGTGCTTATAAATTTAGTAATGACTTAAGATTACTTCAAAGTATGAAAGAGATGGAAGAACCTTTTGAAAAAAATCAAATAGGATCATCAGCAATGGCTTATAAGAGAAATCCTATGAGAAGTGAAAGAATTAGTGCACTAGCTAGATACGTAATAGTAGATGCTTTAAATCCAGCAATAACAGCAGGAACTCAATGGTTTGAAAGAACGTTAGATGATTCAGCTAATAAGAGATTATCAGTTGCAGAAGGATTCTTGGCTTTAGATGGAGTATTAAATCTTTATATGAACATAGCTGAAAACATGGTAGTATATGATAAAGTCATAGCATCACATGTAGCTAGTGAACTGCCATTTATGGCTACTGAAAATATAATGATGGAAGCAGTAAAAAGAGGAAAAGATAGACAAGAATTACATGAAAAAATACGAGTTCATTCTATGGCAGCAGCTCAAAGAGTTAAAGGTGAAGGATTAGATAATGATTTAATAGAAAGAATAATAAATGATAATTCTTTTGGACTTACTAAGGATGAAATATTATCAATAATAGATGCTAAAAAATTTGTTGGTAGAGCACCAAGTCAAGTAGTAGAATTTATTGATGAATATGTAAATCCTATTATAGAAAGTAATGAAAAAGCTTTAAAAATTAAGAGTGAAATAACAGTTTAAATAATTTAAATATATAGGATATCTTAGTTTGAATCATTCTAAGGTATCCTATATTATTGAGAAGTCTATTTAACCTAGTACATACATAAAGTTATACTTAAAACAAAGTGCAAAATTAAGAACAAATTTTAATATATTTCTAAGTTTCTTATTCTAGGATATAATATAGGGTAGGTTAAACTTAAAGGATAGTTTAATTTGTTATAGCTATGACAGCAGTATAAGTAATCTCCATCTGGAAGAATATGAGTTATTAAACCTGAGTGGAAGAATCGACCTATTTTAGGTGTATAAAATTGTATTATAGTACCCTTCTTTAAAGGAGAATTTTTATTAATTTCAAATCCAAGTTTATTTTTTATAATATATGAATGTAGCTCTTCAACTCTAACCCAAGCATTACTATAGGGTTTCCATGAATTTGAAGTCTTTAACCCACCAAAATGAATTGATTGAGAAATAAAATTTGTACAATCTCCACCTATACCATCAAAGGATGTATAATCTTTATTAGGAGTCAAAGCAAATTTTTCGGCGTATTCACAAGCTTTTAATGGATCATAAGAAAAACTTCTATCAGAAGTATAAGGTGTTCTGTAACAATTATTACTTTCAAGATATTTTTTATATAGACGATCTAAAACCTTTATTTTAGAACTCCAAATACCTATTTTATTAGATGAAATAATATTCATTATTTGTAGTAAATCTTTTTTTAGTATATCTTCATATAAATTAGGATCTTCCTCTTTATTAACTAAAAACATTATTTTTAATTTGTGATTACTTTTATTTGATATAAGTATATATTCATCTAATGAATATGATATTATACCTTTGGGTGAATTATTTAAAGTGAAGGATTGTAGGTAGTTAAATTTTATTTTGAGTAAATTGTGATTTTTTTCAAGTATGTTAAATTTATATTTAGTTTTTATATTGTTTATTTGTAAGTTCAATTTTTTTAGCCATAAAGAATTAAAGCATTTTTTTAAATATAAATCTTCAAAAATATTGTCGTTTACATTACATTTTTCTTTTTGAATTAAATTGAATTTATCATATGTAGTAGATAAAATTTTATGAAAATAATATAAATCTATTGATAACAATATATCACCGCCTAAAGAAAGTAGTTTTTTATAAATTATAATTAATTTATAAAAATACGTTTACAGATATATATGAACAAAGTTTATATATATTGCTAAAAAGTATTAAAATATATATTCTCATATAATGTGATATAATTAAGTGGTTCTATTACGTATAACACTTGCTGATAATATAATTAAAATATATAATATAAAGGTATTAAAAAATAAAGAATAATATTTTAATTATAAGATATTTTAATTATATTAGTGAATAATGAAACCTTATGAGAGATTTAAAAAAAGGAGTTATAGAAATAATGCAAAATTTACCTAACTCAATAGTTGAAAAATATGAAGAAATTCTTGGAAAGATAAAAGTCTTTTCAAATCAATATCTTAATGAACAATATGAAAAAGTTTGTATAAAAGCGTTACATGACTTAGGAATGAGCCATGAAGATTCATTGAAAAAAGGGAAAAGCTCTTCATGGGCAGCAGGAGTTGTTCATGCAATTGGAACAGTAAATAATTTATTTGATGTTAAAGAGGAGCCATATATTAAAGCTCTTGATTTATATAAAGAATTTGGAGTAAGTAATAGTACGGGCTCTATGAAATCAAAAGAAATAAGAAACTTATTAAATATATCAAAAGATGATGAAATATGGATAGTAAATTCTAATGATAAGAGCGATTCTTTAAATGATAAAAAAGAAGTAGAAGCTGAGAAAGAAGAAAATATTAGAATTACTGAAGAATTTATAAAAGCTCAAAAAATAATGAGAAAAGCATGGTCTGAAAAGAATTTTAATAAGAAGGTAAAACTTGCAAAAGAGGCTTTAAGTGTTTGTGAGTATTGCTCAGATGCATATATAATTTTATCTAAAGATGTAAGTTTAACTGATAATGATAAGAAAGAGTTATTAGAAAAATCAGTTGATTCAGGTAAATACATATTGGGCATTGACAGTTTAAAAACTGCATCTAAAGAATGTTTTAATAAAAAAGAAGCTCAACCATTTTTTGGAGCTAAATATACTTTGGCTATTCAATTATGGAAAATGGGTAAAAAAAATGATGCTATAGATAATGCATTTGAAATATTAGAATTTAATGAAAAAGACAACTTAATGGTAAGAGGAATATTGTCTAGTTGGTTATTAATTGAAAAAAGATATGATGATGCAGAAAAGTTATTTAAAAAATATGATAATGATTATTTAGCAGCAGTATCATATAATAAGGCTTTATTACGTTATAAAACAGGAAAAATAAAAGAAGCAGAAGATGCTATAAGAAAAGCATACAAGAAAAATTCATTTGTAATACCATATATATTGAAACAAAAGAAAATTCCTAAAGTATTACCTAGAATATCTAGATTCGGAAGTGATGCAGAAGCTATGCATTATATAAAATATAGTTTAGAAGCATGGAATGAATCTAAAGAAACTATTAACTGGATAAAGGAAATGAATGTAAATTTTAAAATTCAAAAATCAAATTAATAGATTATTGTAAAATATGAAAAAAGATTACGTGTTGACCTTTACATAATTAGAAGAATATGATAATATAAAAATATAAATTAAATATTAATCTTCAGGGCAGGGTGAAATTCCCTACCGGCGGTAAAGCCCGCGAGCTAGAAATAGCAGATTCGGTTAAATTCCGAAGCCGACAGTAAAGTCTGGATGGAAGAAGAAATTACTTATTTGATCTAATGATTATTAGGTTTTAATTCGTATTATTTAAATTGATTTTTACCCTGAACTTATATTTTAGTTCAGGGTTTTTTAATTTATAAGATAAAATATGATTTTTAATTATATCTAAATAATATTAAAATCATATATCTTTATTTTGATACGTTAAAATCATAATTCATTATAAATAAGATTATTATTAATCCCTGAAGTATTACACTTCAGGGATTTTTTTCTTTAGAACATTGTAAAAAAGGAAAATTTCATAAAAATTCAAATCATAATTAATTTAGGCAAATGAAAATAAATAACTCATGCCTATAAGTGGTTGCTATGATTTTTATATTAAGAAGAAGGTGAATTTAGTGAATGAGAAGTATATGGGGTTAGCATTAGAATTGGCTAAAAAAGGAATAGGAAAGGTTAATCCAAACCCTTTAGTGGGTGCAGTAATTGTAAAGGACGATGAGATAATTGGAATAGGATATCATGAGCAGTATGGAGGACCACATGCAGAAGTAAATGCCATTAACAACGCTACTAAGTTATTAGAAGGAAGTACGATATACATAACATTAGAGCCATGTGCACATTATGGAAAAACTCCTCCATGTGTAAATTTAATAATAGAGAAAAAAATAAAAAAAGTAGTAATAGGAATGTTGGATCCAAATCCAATGGTATCAGGAAAAAGTGTAAAAAAACTAAAAGAGAATGATATAGAAGTTATAGTTGGTATAGAAGAAGAGAAATGTAAAAAATTAAATGAATCATTTATTAAATATATAACATCAAATTTACCATTTGTTATTTTAAAAAGTGCAATATCATTAGATGGGAAAATAGCTACAGCTATAGGAGAGTCAAAGTGGATTACATCAAAAGAAGCAAGGAGAGATGGGCATTTATTAAGAAATAAATTGTCAGCTATTATGGTAGGGGTAAATACTGTTATTAAGGATAATCCAGAACTTACATGCAGAATAGAAAATGGGAGAAATCCAATAAGAATTATTGTTGATAGCACCTTAAGAATTCCATTAGATTCAAAGATAGTAAATAACTCTGATAGATTAACCATAGTAGCAACAACTAAATATGCTGACAAATTAAAAAAACAAAAATTAGTTAATAAAGGTGCAAGAGTAATAGAAATAATTGATAAAAATAAAAAAGTTGATTTAAAAGAATTGATGATATATTTAGGTAATTTAAAAATAGATTCTATATTAATTGAAGGTGGAGGAACATTAAACTTTTCTGCATTAGAAGAAAATATAGTTGATAAGGTAAGATTTTATATAGCACCTAAAATATTAGGTGGTGAAACAAGTAAAAGTAGTATAGGTGGACAGGGATTTTCTAAATTAAGTGATGCTGTAAAACTTAGAGATTTAACTTATGAAAAATTATCAGAGGAGATAGTTATAGAAGGATATATAAATAAATTGAAGTAAAAGGATGTGATTAATTGTTTACTGGAATTGTTGAAGAAGTAGGTAGTTTAGAGAAACTTACATTAGGGGGAGGCTTTGGAGTAATAGAAATAAGAGCCAATAAGGTACTGGAAAATACTAAAATAGGAGATAGTATTGCATCAAATGGTGTATGTTTAACAGTTTTGGAAATGACTAAATCTTCATTTAAAGCTAATGTAATGGGAGAAACCTTAGAAAAAAGTTCACTGGGAAGTTTGAAATCAGGAAATAAAATTAATCTTGAAAGAGCAATGAAATTAGAAGATAGATTTGGTGGACATATAGTAAGTGGTCATATAGATGGAGTAGGTAAAATAACCGATATAGAAAAAAAGGTCGATGGTACATGGGTTACTATATCTGCATCAAAAGAGATTTTGAAATATATTATATACAAAGGTTCAATAGCCATTGATGGCATAAGTCTAACAGTTGCATATGTTGATGATGAAAAGTTTAAAGTATCTGTTATACCGCATACTTTAGAAAATACAATTTTATATGAGAAAAAAGTTCAGTCAGTTGTAAATTTAGAATGTGATGTGGTTGGAAAATATATTGAAAAATTAGTAAATAACAAGGATGAAGAAATAAAAAATGAAAGCAATGTAACCATGGAGTTTTTAAGAGAAAATGGTTTTTAATAATAAAATGCGTTTTAAGGGGGTATTGATATATGCATAAGCAAACTGGACAGAGCAATTGAACTTAGGAATACTAAAATGACTATAGTCCCATTTTAGCTTGCTCCCAATATAAAATTGAGACAAGCAGTAAATGTGA